>CAZGUN010000007.1:0-15599 GCA_964529125.1 uncultured Candidatus Saccharibacteria bacterium | reverse complement strand
CGGCTTCTTGGGAACGAAACATCCCATTTTTGAAACAAAAGAATACTCTTGTCTAGTTGTAAAAATGCCGGGATTTGACCTTCCCGAACCTGACCCGTCTTGGGGTATCCCAGAATATGCGGAGTTTGTAGTTAAAGAGATTCAAAGGAAACTGGGCTGGAATGAGAAGTGTGTGTTTATTGGTCACTCTTTTGGAGGCAGAGTCGCAGTTTACCTAGCCGCTCAGCACCCCGAACTTATTGATAGGCTTATACTCACAGATTCTGCGGGGCTTAACTTGGAGCCAAAGATTGCAAGGTCTTCTTTAGTTTCTATATCCAAAATCTTTCGGAAGGTCGAAGAAAAGTTCAAGTTCCTATCATCTCTAAGAAATTTGGGAGTCAGGCTAATTGGTTCAAAAGACTACAAGGCAGCAAGTCCTGTGATGAGAGAGGTAATGAAAAAAGTTGTAAATTTGGATCTTAGCTTTTGCTTGCCCAGAATAAAGAGTAAAACCCTTATTGTGTGGGGAGAAAAGGATACAGTTACTCCAATGTCTATAGCGGAGGGGTTTAAGAAGGGAATAGCAAGCTCCAAACTTGAGGTTATTCGCGGTGCTGGCCACCACGCCCATCGCACCCATTCAGAAGAGTGGAACGAGATTGTGATAAACTTCCTCTCAAATTAATTATGCCCCCATTTTACTTTGCGGGGGCATAACTTTGTTTCCGGTCCCAACGAACTTTTAGGCTTTGAAGGTTTAGGTCAGGTTCAAATTTACCTACCATGAAATGTACATGTCGTACATCAATCATCCAGCCATTCACCCCCGTTAATGCAAGCTTTGTATCTTTGATCACTTTATCCCCAACTGAAAACTCGCACGAATGTGATCTTATGTGGGCGATGAAGTAAAACTCACCGTTTCCCACGAAGACCCTTACGAAATTCATGAAAGACGCAAATCTTTCTGTCCCGCCCCATTGAACGCTGTTCTGCGCGAGGCCAACAACAATTCCGGATTGAGGAGCCCATATTGTTAGAGGCTTTTCTCTTGGGTCAGGTACAATGATATCTTTAGCATGCTTATCTTTGCCAACATGCGAAACACCATCGTTTTGCCAGAACCTTACATCTTCTCCTTTTCGTGGGCGGATTGGGTATTTGTACGAAAAACTAGAGTAGCCGAGCAAGTGATACGGGTTCATGAGAATCTGTCCTTTCGGGTTAGATTATATCAGAAGCTGGTATTCCAGATTTTAAAGCTTTCTTTACCGCCCCTCTATCCGACCAAGGGTATTCAGTGGTCCCAAAACACATAGACTTTTCATGGCCCTTCCCTGTTATTAAGATCAAATCTCCCTTTTTGGCTAAATTTCGAATTGCAAAGGAAATGGCTTCTTGTCGGTCTGGAATAATAAAGTAGTCCTTGTCCGTCTTCCTTTTTGCTTTAGTGAGGCCGCTTTCTATGGTTCTGTTTATCTTATTTAAGTCTTCGGTCCGCGGGTCCTCAGCTGTTATGACGATCTTATCGGCTAGTTTGCCAGCAACCATGCCCATTTTTGATCGTTTTGTTTTGTCCCTCAAACCAGCACAACCAAAAACCGAAATTAATCTTCCCGCTGTTTGAGTGCGCGCAACCTGCAGCGCCTTTTCGAGAGAAGTAGCATCGTGTGCAAAGTCAATAATAATTTTAAAACCTTTATTATTTGATACTTGTTCCATACGACCAGTTACAGGTAAGAGCGAGTCTAAACTGGTTTCAGGAACTTTTCCCAGAAGAATTTTGGTTATTTCATACGCTATTGATAGGTTTTCAAGGTTATGCTGCCCTGGGAATTTATCCGAAAAGTCCTTTGGCGGCACTAACTTTTTGTAGTCAACAATTTGCGTGTTACCCTTTTCAATAATCAGCTCCTTTAATTTATTAATCGAGGGATCGTACTTGTTTAGTATAATCTTTTTCGACTGCTCAAATATTTTCGCTTTAGTTTTTATATAGCTATCTAAAGTTTTGTGGTAATCCAGGTGCTCAGGAGTAATATTTGTGATTGCACAAACTTCAAAACTCAATCCGTGTGTCCTGAACTGATCAATACCGTGGGAAGTCACTTCCACCACGGCATACTTACAGCCTTTATCAACCATCTTCCTCAAGTACTTATGCAAATCTAGCGGTTCCGGGCTTGTAACATGGTACCCAGTGTCAATTTCGCCCTCGCCTATCTTTGCCGATACGGTTGATATAAGCCCGACCTTTGCTCCTGAATTTTTAAGCAGCTGGTATGTGAGCTCGCATGTGGTTGTTTTCCCATTTGTTCCAGTTATACCAACAAGTTTTAATTTCTTTTCTGGGTTGTCGTAATAATTAGATGTAAGTGTTGCCAAAGCTTTTCTCGAGCTGGGAACTTTTATAAAAGTTACTTTCTTATTCAAAGCTCCTCTAGGTAATTCACTTTCGTAAACAACTGCAATACAGCCCTTTCCAATTACCTCTGAGATATATGCGTGTCCATCATTGCTCAGTCCTTTAATTGCAACAAAAAGACTGTCTTTGGATACTTCCGAAGAAGTGTTTGATACATGAGAAATTTCTTTATTTGTGTTTCCGGAGATGTCTGTAAACTCAACACCATTAAGAAGGGTTTTTAGCTTCACGGCGGTATTATATCAGAGTAAGCGGAAAGGATTTAATAACCCGGAGACTTCTCTCCAGCAAGGGTTTCTGCAATGTATTTTTCAGGATCAAACCCAACTCCAAAGGCCTCTTTTAGAACAATTTTGGCGATGTACGCATTTCCCAGTTGATTTGGGTGCTGCGGGTCTATTTCGCCAGCCTTTATTCCTTCAATTGGATTTTCTTCCGATATAAATGTGAAAAATCTTTCTGTAGGGTATTTTTGATAGAGGTTAAACATATCAATCTTGAAGAAATTATCGTTATCAGGAATTTGCATGAAAGCTTTGGCATAAGGTTCGTATTCAGGATTTTTCTTTGAACCTTTCATGGCGGGAGTAGAGTTGCTCCAAACAAGTTTAGAGCCTCTGCTTGTTATCAATTCCGAAATTTTCTTAATATTTTCTACGGATTCGCCGACACTTACTCCAAATACAGGATCATTTCCTCCCATACACCCAATTACCAACTGAGGCCTAACCAGTAAAACATCGTCCATTTTTTCAAGAACATCTTTTGTTGTGGCGCCGTCATAGGCGAAGTTAAATCCCTTGATGCCCCAGGCAGGTGGTTTCCAATCGCCGTCTAGTAAAGTTGTAAGCTCGTTTTGAAGAACATAAATGACAATATTCCTCCAGTTTGGATGTACCCAGTCGCAACTGGTAATTGAATCTCCGGTAAAACTAATCCAGTATTTGCCTGTATTTTTGAGGGCTGTTTGTATGTCTTCTAGCAGAGTCATTGTTAATAATATAGCATTCTAAAGATAAATTGGTCGGGGTAACTGGACTCGAACCAGCGGCCTCGCAGTCCCGAACCGCGCGCTCTACCAACTGAGCTATACCCCGAAGTGAAACAATCCCAGCCTACCACATTAGGCTCCAATGCTATAATTTACCGAGTCTATGAACATCTTATTTTATATCGTCGGGGCAACATTTGTAATAAGCCTTATTTCATTGCTTGGTGCGATTCTCATATCTCGTGATGGTAAATTTCTAGGCAAGGTAACCTTTCTTTTAGTTGGCCTTTCTACCGGAACTTTGCTGGGCGGCGCTTTTCTTCACCTTATTCCCGAAAGTCTTGAGTTTTTGGATATAGAGACGGCCTCTCTCGTAATGCTCGCTTCCTTTGTCGCCTTTTTCCTTGTAGAAAAACTTCTCCACTGGCACCACTGCCATGACGGTGAGTGCGATATTCATCAGTTTGGGCACATGAACTTGATAGGCGACGCGGTTCACAATTTTATAGACGGCTTAATTATCGCCGCATCTTTTTCGGTTAGTGTTGAACTTGGGATTATTTCAAGTCTTGCCATTGTCCTTCACGAAATTCCTCAGGAGCTTGGAGATTTTGGCGTGCTCATACATGCCGGCATTAAAAGGCAAACCGCGATCTTTTACAATTTCCTTGTGGCGATTATGGCGGTTGCGGGCGGAATAATAGGCTACCTTTTCTTATCCTCATCCGAAACTTTACTGGGCTATTTACTCCCAGTTGCCGCCGGAGGATTTTTGTATATTTCCACCTCAGATCTAATTCCTGAGATTAGAAACGAAACAAACCTTGCTAAATCCCTTAAGGCTTTTGCGCTGTTTTTGGTGGGAATCGCCCTCATGTACTTCCTAAGGCACTAAGATGCGGCAAATAGCGACAGAATAACCCCTCGCGGGGGTTGCCACACCGCCTCAAAACCTGTAATATGCAAATACTAGTATGAAACTTATTTTTCCTTTATTACTTATTTCGTTTGCGTTAGTAACGCCAAACACAGAAGGGAATTCAAATGTCTAAATTTTTGTGGGTAGTAGCAGCTTTAGCAATTTTGGGCGGAGGAGTATATCTTTACACGAACAGTCAGGCGAATATGGAGACGCAGACACCGGTAACGGAGGAGTCTGAAGAAATGACTGTTGCGGATACAGAAGATGAGGATGCAAAAGAAGAAGCAACCGTAGAAGTTTCGTATACCGACACCGGGTTTGAACCGGCAACACTTGAAGTAGAAGCTGGCACGACAGTAACTTTCGTAAATAACAGCACGGGCCTTATGTGGACAGCTTCAGATGTTCACCCAACCCACGATGAGTTGCCAGGATTTGACCAGCAAGAAGGTGGAGAAGCAGGTACAAAATATAGCTTTACCTTTACGGAAGTTGGCGAATGGACATACCACAACCACCTAGTCCCAACGGATACTGGCACGGTTGTAGTTGTTGAAGACACTGAAGATGCCGACTCAACGCTTGATGTTGACGTGGATACCGAAGTTGAAACTGACACAACCGTCACGTACTAAACGTTAACTAACACAAGTTATGAAAAATTTAGCTTTGGCTATAGTTGTTGTAATAGTTCTTGGAGCCGGTGTTTACTTGGCTGCCGATTACCTTGCCCGTACAAGAGATGCCAATGTCGATCCCAACACAATCTCGGATGTTCGAGATGATTCACCTCCTAACAATTCTGACGATCAGGTTGGTTATAAAGTGGAGGAAGTTGTTCGCGGACTGTATGTTCCGTGGAGTATTGCTTTTACCTCTGAAGATCGCGTGTTAGTTAATGAGCGAAATGGAAATATTAGAGTTATTGAAGGTGGCGAACTTTTAGAAGCGCCGCTTTTTACGTTTGAGGATGTTTCGGAACAAAGTGAAGCAGGCTTAATGGGTCTTACGGTTGATCCCAACTACGAAGACAACAAATACTTATACGTTTGTTATGCCTACGCGGCTGACGGCGGACTTCGCGATAAAATCGTTCGTTTAGTGGATGAGGGTGATTCGGCAAGAGTTGATAAAATTTTGCTTGAAGATTTTCCTGCCGCTGAAGTTCACGCCGGTTGTCGAATAAAGTTTGGTCCGGATGGAAAGCTTTACGTTACGACAGGTGATTCTGCTGAAAGGCAGTTAGCGCAGGATCTAGGTTCGCTAGCTGGAAAAATCTTGAGAATGAATAGCGATGGGTCAATACCAGCGGACAACCCGTTTGAAGGTTCATACGTTTATTCTTACGGGCATAGAAATCCGCAGGGTTTGTCATGGAACAATGAAACTAGGCAAATGTTTGAAACCGAGCACGGCCCAAGTGGCTTTGACGGTCCGCAGGGTGGTGATGAAGTAAATATTATTATGCCGGGTAAAAACTACGGTTGGCCCGAGGTTTCACATGAAGAGAGTGCTGACGGCATGGAGGATCCAAAATGGGTGTTTACGCCTGCTGTGGCGCCTGCTTCCGCGCTGGTTTATTCGGGAAGATTGTTCCCACAGTTTGAGAGTAACTTGTTTTTTGGAGGTTTGGTGGGCACTGGGCTTTACCGCGTAACCTTTGACGGAACTGAGGCTGCAAGTGCCGAAAAAGTAGCGGAAGTAGATTTTGGCAGGATTCGCGACGTTGTGGAAAGCCCAAGCGGAGAAATCTGGTTTTCTACAAGCAACAGAGACGGGCGTGGTCAAATTCGCGAAGGGGACGATAAGATTTACAGTCTGGTTGTAGCGGATTAATTCTTTAATTTGTCGCTAAACTTTTCTTTAAGTTTTGCAAGCTTTGGTGAAATTACGATTGTGCAATAAAGGTTTCCCGAATTGTTGTTGAAATAATTCTGTTCATAATCCTTTGCTTTGTAAAAATGTTCAAAGGGCTTTAGTTCCGTAACAATCGGAGGAGTAATCATTTTTTCCGCGGCCTGTTTTTGCTTCTCATCGTGATAAAAAATTACAGATCGGTACTGCGGTCCTACATCGTTTCCTTGGCGGTTCGTTGTGGTTGGGTCATGGGTGGCAAAGAAAACTTCCAAAAGATTTTCAAACGAAATAATTTTAGGATCAAAATGGATTTGAATTACTTCCGCGTGTCCCGTTTGGCCTGAAGATACGGCCGAATAATTAGGATTTTCTATATCCCCACCCGCGTATCCTGACACCACACTTTCCACCCCTCTTAATTTTTGAAAAATGGCCTCTGTGCACCAGAAACATCCCCCGCCAAGTGTTGCTACCTTAAGGTTTCCCCCCATAAGTTAATGATAACACCGTAACTCTGCTAAAATTTAGAGAATGTTACTTAGCAAGACTAAACTTTGGATTTTTTTGGGCCTCTATCTTCTTTTTATTCTTGCTGCAGCATTAGTTACCATAATATCTTCACCCGGAGTTTTAAAATTTGATGCACTTTATAAATTTGGACAGATTTCTGGCGTTGTTGCCTTAAGCCTTTTGGTTGTTCAGCAGGTTCTTTCCGCGCGAATTCCTTTAATCGAAAAAAATATTGGCCACGATAAGTTAATGCGCTTTCATCACCGCAACGCGAATTTTATTTTTCTTTTGGTTTTGGCCCACCCGGTATTGCTTTTCTTTAGGCTACTTTCTTCGGGCAGAATCACAATCTCCTTTCTCGTAAAAAATCTTGGGGTTGGCCAGTGGCTTGGAATCTCAGCAATACTGCTCATAATTCTTATAATCGTCACCGCGGTTTTTTCTAAAAAACTGGGTCTAAGGTATGATCAGTGGAGAAAGGTTCACCTTGTAGCCTACGTGGTGTTGATTTTGGGATTTCTACACAGCCAAATGTTAGGCTCCGACATTTTAACCCGCCAGCATTTGTATTACTGGTGGTGGTTTTTGTTTCTAATCGCGGCCTTCGCGATAATTTACCGCTACATCGTTCGCCCATACAGATTTAGAAATAGTATTTACGAAGTTGCAAAAGTGGAACCAAATACTCATGATGTTACAAATGTTTACCTTAAGCCTCTAAATGGCAAAAAGTTAGATTTTAAACCCGGTCAGTTTGCTTTTATTACGGTTTATTCAAATGCAGTTTCGCGCGAAGAGCACCCGTTCACAATTTCTGCCTCACCAACTGAAGACCATCTTATGTTTTCTATAAAGTCTTCCGGGGATTTTACGTCAAGTATTCATGCGCTTAAGGAGGGCGATAAGATTAAGGTTGAAGGGCCTTACGGCGTGTTTAGCATCGACGATCATAGCGGGCGTTTTGTTTTTATCGCGGGCGGAATTGGTATAACGCCTTTTAGAAGTATGCTAAGGTTTGTGGCCGACCAGCATGTGAAAATGGGCGGTGTTGCCCAAGAAATTACACTTATTTACGCCAACAAAACCCAAGAAGATATAGCTTTTCGCGGAGAAATAGCCGCTATCAAAAAAAGTTCTAAATGGCTAAAAGTAGTTTATGTCGTTGGCGGGTTTGTTACTGAGGAACTAGTTTCAACCGAGGTTCCAAATATCAAAGAGAGTAGGTTTTTCGTTTGTGGCCCGCCACCAATGATAGCCGCTGTCGTTGGGATCTTGAATAAGTTGGGTGTTTCGCCGAGCCAGATTTATACGGAAAAGTTTTCGTTGAAGTAATTTATTCATTTAAGGCTTTATCTAGGAGTTCGTTCTGCTTGTCGATCAGAACATCTCCTTGTGGGTTAAGAAGATGTCCATGAGGATCAGCAAATGCTTCAATGGCAACTAACTTGCTTCTGCTAATAGGTCTTTGCTTGGCAAAAGAAAGAAAGACCAGACCTTCAAAATACAAGTTAATACAAATAAGCGAAAAGCTTTTGTGATTAATCTCGCCGCTTTTATAATCCCGGGCAGCAAGGATAAAGATCGCGTTGATCGATTCAGCCGTTGGCTTTTTTTTATACGAAAACCAATCGGCTATTTCCCGCTCACTTATATATTTGCTTAAAAGCTTGTCTCGTGCCGTCATACTACTAAGTACAATAATATACTAAGGAATTAGGGCCGGGTAAACTTGCTTAGCGTTGAGTTATCTCCTTGGAGTCGTGGTCTGTTGAGTGATCGTTGTGGCTACCGCCCCGATCATCAGAATCCCAGCTCCGGTGGCTGCCTTCCCGGTACACCGTGTTGTGATCGCCGTCCGACTTGCCCCCAACCATCCGGTCGTCCCCATCGTCATCGTACCCTTCATAATCGTCCTCATCCGAGGACCAAGTGCCGAACCAGCCCATATCAGTCTCCTTTCAGCAGTCTCTGCTGTAGTTTCTCTGGTCGGCCCTAATTCCTTAACATGAACTTAACAGCTGCTTTTCGCCGCGGCTACAGCCTAAACTTACCTTTTATTAGAATTTTCGTGTTTGTTTATGAGGTATTGTGGGGTTTGTGTCCCGGCGCCTTTTGTAAAGTTTAGGGACTCTATTCACATTGGAAATTACCTTTTTGTTTTGGGGTTTGTTATAATTTCGAATAACCCGCGGTATTAATCAATCCGCTACCGCAGAGAGGAGGGCTTGTCTATGGAAGGTCAGAAGAGTCAGAACACGCAGCCTGCCGCGAAGAAGAATCAGACTGCCAAGGCGTAGTCGGCCAATAATGCCGGCGCTAGGAGACCCATTTACCTAGTAACAAGGGCGGCTGGGTTGTAGTAATAAATCCAGCCGCCTGCCCCATTTCCCAACCCTATAACTCTCCTTAACCTGTGTTACAATAAATCCAGATATATAAACTTTAAACCTGAAGGGGGTGTAAGTAAGAATGAAGAATAATAACACCGTACTCGTTATTGTCGTTATGCTTCTTTTAGCTGCCGGTGCCTTTTACCTTTATCAAAATAGCCAAATGACAGTAGTTCCTGAAACTGCAGATGTTGAAGAAACAACCGTGGTTGAGGAAGTGCCAGAAGCGTTGCTAGCAGGAGAAGTATCTGTGAACCTTGATGCCGTTGATATAAATACTGTTGATCAATCAGGTGTAGCAGTCATTACAGAAACAGAAACTGGAGTTCAAGTTGAAATCACACTCACAACCTTGGAAGCTACTGAGCTACAGCCCGCGCATATTCACTTAGGTGAGTGCCCAGGAGTTGGCGAAATTGCGTATCCATTGGAAGATGTAGTTGATGGTCAATCCACAACACTATTGCCTGTAACCATGGCAGAGTTAAAGGAAATGCTTCCGCTTGCGATTAATATTCACAAGTCTGCAGAAGAATTAAGTGTGTACACTGCTTGCGGATCCATAGAACTTTAATTTAGATTTTAGTTTGAACGGATTTGTAAGTTTTGCGCGAGGGCCTAAACGGCCCTCGCTTTGGTTTTCCCGTCCCCACCTGCTAGAATCACGCTGTGATAATAGGAACAAACATAACAAAAGCATTTACTGCAGACCCAATACTCGAAGATGTCGAGTTTAAGATTGGTGCTAATAGAAAAATCGGGCTTGTGGGTAGAAACGGCTGTGGTAAAACAACGCTTTTCCGCTTAATTATTGGCGAAATTCAACCCGACTCGGGAAACTTACAGGTACAAGAAGGAAAAATCGGCTACCTTCCGCAAGAGCTTAATTTTCCCGACGAATCAATGGGGGAGTACTTGGAAAAGAAACTGGAAAACGAGTGGGATATGTACAAAATCGACATTTTGGCAGGCCATATGAAGTTTGCCAATTACGACCCTAAACAACCCATTAAAACCCTAAGTGAGGGTCAAAAAATGAAGCTGAAAATGATGGAAACCATGCTTTCAGATCCCACGATACTGTTTATTGACGAGCCTACAAATCACTTGGATATAGAAGGAATTATGTGGTTTGAGAATTACATTAAGAACTTAGATATTACGGTTGTCATGATCTCCCACGATAGAGAGTTCTTAAATAACACAGTCGACGAAATTTGGGAAATTGAAAACAAGAAAATCCTAAGGTTTGTGGGAAACTACGATTACTACAAGGAAGAGAAGCTGAGGCTAATTGGCAAGTGGGACGAAGAGTACGTGAGGTTCGTAAAACACAAAAAGAAGCTTGAGGATCTTTTGAAAAGCGCTAGGAGTATGAAAGGTGGGAAGCGTGGGGCTGCCGTTCGGGCGGCTAAAACTCGTATTCGGCGCGAGACAGAGGAAAATAAGAAAGAAAAGTATGAAACCAAGAAAATGAAGGCTATCGCTTTTGATTCGGAAGTAAGTGCCAGTAAACTTATGGTTTCTTTTAAGGGCGTGACCAAAAAATATGGCAAAATCACTGTTTTTGAGAACTTGGATTTTGAAGTAAGGGGCGGGCGTAAAGTTTGGCTGTTTGGACCAAACGGCTTTGGAAAAACAACAATTGTAAAAATGATTGTCGGAGAAGAAAAGCCCACGGCCGGAGAAATAAGAATTGGCGATAATGTAAAAGTTGGCTATTTTGCCCAAAAGCAGACCCATCTGAATTACGATAAGAACTTACTGAATTACTTTGTTGAAGAAACGGAGTGTGATATTGGAAAAGCTTACGGATTTCTGAAGAAATTTTTGTTTGAAAGAGACGATCTTAAGAAAAGAATTAAAGATTTAAGCCCTGGCCAGCGCGCAAGATTTGCCTTTGCCATATTTGCTTTCAATGACTACGACCTTTTGGTTTTAGATGAGCCAACAAATCACTTAGATATTGAAACTAAAGAGGTGATTGAAGAGTCTTTGCATGAGTTCCAGGGAACGTTGTTGTTGGTATCCCACGACAGGTTTTTTGTTGAAAGAGTAGGAATTACTGATATGCTGAACCTAAAAGAGGGAAGGATATTTAGGTACTAGGCCGTTGCAAAAAGTTAGTCTGCGATATCGGCAAATACCACCAAGCGTTTGCTGTAACTTTTTTCAACTTCATCCCACATACCGTCGCAGGTGATAAGGTTAAGATGCGCGTTGTCGTTTAGAGTAAAGACCTCATCGGCGTACCCGGGGTCATAGATACGGCTTTCCCGAACTACAAAAGCAACAGATGTTCCGTTACTATCTTCGACGTACAGTTTGTCCCCTTCCTTTAGCTTATATAGGTCAGTAAACACCCCTGTTTCACCACCTTCTCCATTGAAGTGCCCGGCAATAACAGCGCTACCCTTCTCCCCTGGGCGCGGTCCAAGATCAAACCATCCTACATCGATAGTATTGCTTGGGACTCCCATCTCTCCGGTAGGATCAACACCTACATGTTGAATGTCGGCATTAACATTGATAGCGGGTATCCTTAGACGTACAGGAAGCCCTTGCACCTCTCTCTTAGCTTCTGGATGTTGAGTAATGCTTTGGGTTTGTTTTTGCTCGGTTTGTTTCTCGTACAAACCGTTGACAAGATAAAAAAGCAACGTGAGAGAAAGTGCTGTAACGATTGATAATCTAAAGCCTAATTTATGGGTACCCATTTCTCAATTTTATTTTATCAGACGTGTTGGTATAAGGAAAAAGGATAAAAGCACGAAGGCACTAGCCGCCACGTACCATGGAAGATTGTTCCCGTGAGGAGCAAACCCTGTATTTGGCAGACCTGGAGCTATTGGGACGATTAACCAATCTCCGTATTCACACTCATTAAATACTCTTATCCTTATTGCTTGACTCGAAGTTACACCGGGCAAAAACATATGGCCTGTATTTGAAACCTTAACATATTTATATATAAAATTACCTTCGCTATTTGCTATCTCAATATCAACCTTGCTCCCACCCATAGCAGACCATGTAAGATTTACCCCGTCCTCAGTTTGTTGTCTGGAAGCCCATTGTGGAGAGGATGGTGTGGTGGCAGGGCAACTATTATCTTCGCCAAAAACATTAGAACTGCTGGAACTGGAACTGGAAGATGCGCATGAAGAGTTATTAACGGTAGTGTCATTAAAGGTAATCGCGGCTGTTTGTGCAATCGCTCTTCCGGCAAGAGTTGCGCCACCTCCTGGAAAAGTGACGGATGTTCCAGCTATGACGGTTCCTACAAACTCTGTATCGTCATTAAACGTAGCGGCGGTAGCAACCGTCCAAAATACATTACATGCCTGAGCCCCTCCCGTTAGAGTCACACTGCTTCCGGCATCCGTAATAAGTGTGGATGTCATCTGGAATATAAAAATGGAATCAGCATCGCCAGTGAGTGTTAGGTTCCCGGTCAAGTTAGTAGTATCGGCCGATACTTCGTAAACACCCTGTTCTAAAGTTAGACCCCCAAGTTGAGGAATGAGAGTATCATCAGGTGTTCGCCCATTCAAGTTGCCGACTACGGCAGTTGCGTCTGTCTGACCCTGCAATGCAACTGCATTTTGGTATTGTATCGCGCCATTGTTTATTGTTCCGGTACCGGAGGCTGTACAAGGGCTTGCAAAACCAGTACATGTACCAGGACTATCTATGCCCAAATCCCCATCATTAAGGACAGTTGGGCCAGTAGGCGAGGAAATCAAAGTTTTAGCCAAAGCAGCGAAATCATCAATTGTTAACATATCAACCGTCGTCGGATTTGAGTATGCGCGTGCTTTTGGTAGGGGTATAAACAGAAACTGCATTAAGATAATGAGTAGTAATGCTATAAACTTCTTTTTGTTCAAGGTTTTCACGATTGTAAAGCTTGCCATAAGACCATATTACGGATCCGTAGCATGCTTCATGTTAACTATTTATAAGCCCTCTTGTCAAGCCATCTTTTTAACTTGATCCCCTCTTTAGCCGAATCGTTAAGTTCGGGGAGCCAAGGTACCGGTAATTGTTCTCACAAACTTAAGCGCTGACAGCGAAGAAATTATTGAATCCATGGTCAGGGATCGACCACTTAGTTACCTCATCAAATCGGATTGGAAGATCAATGACGTTGTTAAAAAGGTAAAAGAAGTACTGAAAGCCTAAGAAGTTTCCATGGTCGGCCATAGCGGAGGGCGTTCACAACTGTTTTACTACAAGTCTTCTATCCGGGTGCGCGTGACCTTTAATATTACTAAACCGAGAATTATAGAAATTATATAACTGACTATACGATTATCTGGGAATAATACGTGATCTAAAAGCCCCCACGTACCCCGCCAAAGCAGCACTACCGCGGTTCCTACCAAAAAGATTTTCAAGTATTTGTGTTTTTCTTTTTTCTGAAAAAAACTCACGTATAAATTCTAGCAGAAACCTTGGTCGACCTAGCGGAGGATGTTTGTAACTATGCTCTGCTAAAATACACCCATGCTTGAGACTAACCCATTCAAAGTTTTCTGCCCTAAAGGTGCTAAATATCTAGTATTAGGTAGTTTCTACTCTGCTAGAAGCAAAAAAGGTGTTTCTTACAATTGGTATTACTCTAACGGTAGAAATCAGTTTTGGCCTATTTTAGAAAGTATTTACGGGGTTGAATTGAAAAATAAAAAGCAGCAACAGAAGCTTTTTACAAATTTGAACATTGCTATTGCGGACATAATCTATCAATGTGAGAGAAAAGAAAACAGTAGTTTAGATACTAAACTTACAAACTTTGTCTATAACATTAAGCCAATAACAAAGGTATTAGGGGAAAACTTAATTGAAAAGATATTTTTTACAAGTGGGTTTGTTGAAAAAGAGTATAAGAAGAAGTTTAAAAAGCTAACTGAGGAGTTTCCTGAAATAGAATCAATTACCTTGCCTTCGCCGTCGCCTAGATACGCTGCAATGTCCAGAGAAGAAAAGATCAAAAGGTATAAGAAGGCTTTACCTAAAGCTTAAAACCTGTGGTCGACCATAGCAGAGGGTGTTTGTAATTATTTAGTCTCGATTTCTGTTTCCCCCAGATTGAATCATTTGCGTCTAAAGAGTGTTAATTCTGTGGCAATGAAAATTGCAAGCCCAAATATAAGACTGGTGCCAACCTTCCAGTACTTGCCTGCGATTACCTCCTCTAATCCTGAAAACAGAGCAAACCAGACCCCATATGCCGCAAGTACTAACCAGGCATGTTTCATAAATAGATTTTACCACTAACAAAGCCAAAACCGCTGAAACTTGTCAGCGGTTTTTTGGGTCGAGAGATTTTGGCACTAGGCTGGTTGTAAGAGATCTTTGCCTTTGAAGTCGTACCAGATCCGATACAGAATGTAGAGCGGACCGAGGACGCAGAGAAAGATCAGTAGGTAACCAGCGAAGGCACCCATAAATAGGAATCGCTGAATCAACTCCCCGCCGAATACAGCGGAGCTTTCCACTACCTCTGACCAGTAGATCACAGCTTGGACAAGGTTTATTCCAAGCAGTACCAGTAGAGAGTTGACGGCCAGTGCAGGAAATATCCAGCGGATGCGTCTCAAAACACCAGTTTTATTTGTGTTCATGCTGCCTCCTTTTTCTTGAGGGGATTATAGCATATAAGAGCTATAGGATAAATGGTCGACCATAGCGGAGGGTGTTTGCAACTACTTAATTATCGGAAAAGAAACCTCTTGAGTTTTCTTTAAGAAATTCCCTAAGTTCCTGAACTAAGTCTTTAATTTCTTTTGGTAGGTTTTCACTAACCTTGGACTCTTGAGTATCTAGCCATTCAAACCATGAGGGTAAAGTCACATTCCTATCGGTATAGAAAGTGTGTTTTGCAAGGTAAGTGTTCGTGACGGGAAGAATTTTGTCGATCATGTGAACTAGACTGCTCTCTTTGTTATCTCTTCTTTCAAACTCTTCTATTGTTTCACCAAGTTCCTCGAAATCATTCCATTCTGATGATATTTTCTGCAGTGCGTTAAGCTCCCTATTTTCTTGAGAGGAAAGATATTTTTCTTCTGATTTGAAAGGATCTGTATCTCCTGCGTATATCTCTACTAAATCATGTGAAAGTGCGTATTTTAAGACTTTCTCGAGATTCAAGTCTAGGTTGTACTTTCTAGTTAGATACCAACAGGTCATCGCAAGCTGAAAGCTGTGTTCGGCGTCAGTTTCTAAGTGCTCTCTGTTTTTCGTTCCTGGAGTTTGTCTAACTATACCTGCGAATTTTTGGAGGAAATCTACAAACTTGAGTGTGTCTTCTATTTGCTGCATGTGCTAATTCTAACACTACACAGGCATTGGTCGGGGTGACAGGACTCGAACCTGCGACCCCCAGTACCCCATACTGGTGCGCTACCAACTGCGCCACACCCCGCCGACCAATTCCTCAAAACCAAGCCAATTTTATCACCTTTTCTGTACAACCCCATGTGTTTATGCCATAGTTTATTTACAGGGGGTGATAACTTT
>CAZGUN010000006.1:0-15661 GCA_964529125.1 uncultured Candidatus Saccharibacteria bacterium | reverse complement strand
TTAAATGCAAAGAAACTATCTGTTGATACTTTAGTGTCTTGCTCCAGTCCCAAAACATCACGGTAAAATTTTATAGAGGTATCAAAGTCGGAAACATATAGGCAGATGTAGCCGATTTGACTAAATAAAGAGCTATTTTTTGTTAGGTTCATTTTCTTTTAGGATCTTTGTCAGGTTTACTAACTCATCAGCTAGCCTTATGCATCTGGCTTTAATATCTTCACTAGAAACCACAAGCCCTGCATCGGTCTCCTGATAATCTTCCTGGCCCGTACCTATCTCAGTTTGCAAGGCGTAACCATAGAGGGTTCTTACCACTCCTCTAAGGTGCTCGCACGCTTTAATCGAATTTCTTACTCCAGAGCCATTACTTACAAGCCCTACCGCCTTATTTCGAAATGCATCCAAATAGAGGTTGTCTAGGGCGTTTTTTAACACTCCGGAGTACGAACCGTGATAAAGAGGGGAGCCAATAACAACTCCGTCCGAAGATTCAATCAGTCTTATGAATTCTTTTACATTCTCGTCTGGGGTTTCGATTGGGGTCGCATGGAGTTCCGGGACAGCAAATACCATGTGCCTATCTTTTAAGTCCCAGAGAACGGTTTCAACACCTTTTTCCTGCAGCAAAGATTCTATATGTTTTAACAAAGCTAGTGTGTGTGATTTCTTGCTAGTACTTCCGCAAATAAGGGTTATTTTCATCTTAGACAAGTATAACAGACGTTTCTTTTATACTGTCTCATTTGTCTCATTTTCATCCTGGAGAGTAGAATAAACTAGCTGGGTTCTAGACCGATATGCTCAGCCAAATATAACTATGAATTCTTTACAAAAAGCCAAGTATCTTATAGAGAACAACGAGCACATGACCATTGCCACAGCCGATACTTTGGGCAAGCCTTGGGTTTCACCAGTATTTTTTATGCATGATGATAAATACAACCTCTACTGGGTTTCTAACAAGGACGCACTTCATTCACAGAATATTAAAACCCGATCAGAGATCGCAATTGTTATCTTTGGACAACTGCAAGACAATGGTGTTGATGGAGTCTATATCGACGCAATTGCATCTGAACTCCAAGACGACATTGAAATTAATGAGGCGATAAGAATATTGGCCAAACGACCCCAGCCAACTAAATTCACAATTCAATCAATTGTCGATGTGACCGGTAACGCAGTGTGGAGAATTTACAAAGCAATACCGATTGCCGTAAGTAAACGTGCAGATGCGACAATTAAAGGACAGGCGGTTACTGTCCGTGAGTCAATCAAGTTCTAGACAGACATGCTCAGCCATTCAACTTGCTGTACTCACTAATGGCTACAAATCAACAGAGGGCTTTTCGATCTGCACTTCATCATAAGAAAATTCCGCATCAATTAAAGATCCATCTTCCTCATTACCTGTGTGATAACGGATACGATAATTGGTTGTATCAATGAAAAACCTGTCTACTCTTCCTGGTAAATCTGCAACAGTAAATTCATAAACCAAACACTCTAACAGTCCGCAGCTTTCCGTTCCCAGCTTCTTAAACTCTGCCCTGTTAGCGTATGAAGTAGCACTCTGTATAGTATCGGTTTTATAATTCTTGTAATAAATTTGATCTTCCTCAGTCAGGGTTCCCTCGGTCCATTTTCCATTGAAAACTGGTGTTGCCATGTCCCTTTCGTAATACGTTTCCGGCAGGATAATAGCGTCATATGTGCTGACTTTGTCTATGCTTTCAGTCAGACGGGCCTCACCTTCTGCATCAATGTTCATTGTCGTGATAGTCGTATGGTCATCCGGCGTAGTGAGCGAGTAACGGTGGGTAAAACTCCCCGGGTAGTAATAATCAATATCAGTGCCCCTGTTAATAAATTCGCACAATTCTGGATCATCGTGATTACAGATGGATATATCTCCTATTGACTCTGCTAGAGTCTTTTCCGGAACCACTTCTTCGTTATTACTTACCGCACTGTTAGTATCTGTAATTTTAACCTGCCGTGAAAAATAGAAAAAGAGTCCTGCGATTCCCGCCAGGATTATTAAAAATAAACTAAGGATTATTATCTTTGCCGGCTTCATATCTTTTTAATCTTATCTAATGGACAGACAAATAGCAAGGAAACCAGTCCTAATTCATGTCTCATTTTCATCTTGGAAAGTAGAATGAGCTAGCTTAGCTGGGTTCTAGATCCGTATGTTCAGCCAACCTATTCAAAAGATCAAGCTTCTAGTACCATTAATGCACGAGCATGCCTAAAAAAACTCTTGTCCTTGTAATACCCGCTCTTTTAATTGTTCTTGCCCTTATTTTCTACAGAAAAGAAATTTTTATTTTGCTAAATAGTAGGGGTTATGACAGCTCTAAACAAACAGCTGTTTTTAATGATGTAAAGCTTAAAGTGCCCACGGAACTTACACAAACAACTTTAAGCAACTTTAATCCCAAATTAACGGATGTTTTGGGGTCTAGTTCCAAAGAAAAGAGAATTGAAATAGATTTAACTGAACAGAAATTATATGCATACGAGGGAGATAAAAGGAAAATGAGTTTTGACGTTTCAACGGGCAAATGGGGAAGAACTCCAACTGGTGAGTTTAGAATTTGGATAAAACTTAAATACACTTTAATGACAGGCGGATCAGAAGAGCTCGGCACCTACTACTATCTCCCAAACGTTCCTTTTACCATGTATTTTTATAAAGATTTTGGAATACACGGCGCTTACTGGCACGACAACTTTGGCCATCCAATGAGTCACGGCTGTATAAACATGAGGCCCGATGAAGCTGAAAAGCTTTTTTATTGGGCAAACCCGTCTGTTCCGGACGATACCAATAGTGTCCTATCTTCAGGCGATAATGAGGGAACGCGGGTAATAATATATGGAACTGCTCCTAATGAGTAACATGCCCAGCCAGCAACTCCGCAATGCTATATAATCCATGCAGGAGGTGAAAATATAAAATTATGGCTCAAAAACCAGTAGGCGAAGTAACCCACTACTACTCTAATTTGAACGTTGCGACAGTAAAACTAGCCAAAGAGCTTAAGATTGGCGATAAAATACATGTCGAAGGCCACAGCACTAACTTTGATCAAGTAGTTTCGGAGATGCAGTTTAATCACGAGGGTATTGAGGCGGGAAAAAAAGGTCAGGACGTTGGCATAAAAATTACGGGCAAAGTTAGAGAAGGTGATAAAGTACACGTAATTAGCTAAACCTCTTTATCTACAAAATACAAAAGGGCAAGAGGAGCTCCCCAGTTTGCCCATCTCTCAACAAAATCCAGAAATGGTTCTCCTACCACTAGCCGCATGAGTGCTGTAGAAAATCCCCAAAATATTGCCCACAAAAGTATTGGTTTATTTGGTTTTAGCAATACAAAAAGCGCAACTATTATATCTAGGGTTCCTATGACAAGAAGAATTTGAGTTGCAAGTGTGGCATCTACTCCAAAAAGCTTTGAAACCCACTCCACCCATTGTGCCTTTCCCTGAACAGCAAAAAGTCCGTGCCCTAAAAACTCTCCAAATACAGCAAGTCTAAGAAGATAACTTACTGTTTTTGCACTTAATAAATTATTCATACAATAACTATATACAATTTTGTTATAAATTTCACAAAAACTAGGGTAGAAACGCTGAGATTGTAGTCACCATACCTAAAACTAGTGCAAGAGAGTTTGGGATCAACAGATACCAGTCTTTTCTACCATACGCGTACAAACTCCAAAAAAGACCGTTAAAAGTTGTTGCAAGCGGTAGGATAAATATTTGGCTTTCTCCTCGAAGATTTGAGAAAAGCACTTCAAATAATGAGAAAAACATTATTATGGATACTAATGAGGCAAGACTTCCAGTGATTTTTTCGTAACTTTTTAGTTTCTCCTGAAGCAAAGTAGTCATATATTTTATGCTAACACAGATTTGATAACTCGTTTAGCTTATCCTATAATCTGGCCTAGGAGGCTCAAATGACCTTGGAAACTGCTCGAAAGGAAGCGCAGCAAAGCGCAAACGAACTTGGCGTCGCCTACGTTGTTGTCAAGATAGCGAGCGTGGGCTATCAATTCATGACCCGGGAGAGTTTTGACGCAATGGACAAAGACTCCCAAGCCAAGCACAAAATCGTTGAGGAAGTGGAACCGCAATAAAAAACCGAAGCCTAATTCAAAGGAGGAAGCACATGTTTGTAGCAAATGTATGGCTTAAAGAGGTCGGATCCGTTTGGGGAAAGTTGGAACACCTCGTGGAGAAGTGGCTGAAACATCACGAACTCTCCGTGAAGCTTTTCAAGCCGCTTGGACTTTTAGGCGCAGGCCTGTTTGCTATCCCCGGCCATCCAGAATGGGCGATAGAACTTGCCTACTGGAGAACTAAGGAAGACTTCAAAAAAGCCCAAGGTACCCAAGAATGGAAGGACATGGTCGCCGATCTGTATAACAATACGTGGGGTGGCACAAAGGACACGTGGCCAAAAGATCAGCTCCCGCCCAACCTGGAACTGCTTGCTGGGGATCCTATCCCGGAAGATGCACTTGCTTTGCCG
Source organism: uncultured Candidatus Saccharibacteria bacterium (assembly GCA_964529125.1). GTDB lineage: Bacteria > Patescibacteriota > WWE3 > UBA101185 > UBA10185 > 2-01-FULL-42-13. The sequence continues at coordinate 11,107 of CAZGUN010000006.1, read as the reverse complement.
ATCTGGGCTTCTGCATAAATTCCTGCTTTTAGCATTACGCAAAACAAGACGTCACGGAGAAATCCTGACGTCTTTTGCTTTTGATACAATAAACCTATGGACGAGGAAATTGACACAACAAACACCACAGACTTTTACTGCGATTTCGTACTAAATAACAAAATCGAAGTTAAAAAGGAAATCGAAACTGAAAATGTCCTGGCCTACCATCACACTAGACCTTTCTGGACAACCCACATCGTAATAATTCCCAAACAGCATATAACAGAGCTTGTTGAAGTGAAGGATTTTGAAATAATCAAAGAAATTTTCGAAGTCGTTCAGCAGTTAGTTAAGAAATATAACTTTCACAAAACAAACTTTAAGATTCTTACGAATGGTGGAGAGTTCCAGGATTCAAGACACCTACACTTTCACCTGATCTCCGGTGAGCCAAAGGATAAAAACCATCCGCTGTAATATTTTATGAAAGGCTACTCCAGTTACTTCACAAACAGACTGGCAACCCACACAAATACCACCGCTCCTATTACTGCAACTATTGTGCTGTAGAGGTTAAAGCCTGTTACTCCAGCTGAGCCAAACATGTTCATCAAGAATCCCCCTACGATAGCGCCAACTATTCCCAAAACTATGTTTGCAACAGCACCCATATGAGCATCGGCGCCCATAATCATGGAGGCAATCCAACCAACTAAAGCACCAAAAATTATCCAACTTAATATATCCATTTCTCTAGCTACACCCCCTTGTTTCTATCAACTTTGTAAGATTGAAAACTTATAATTCCCGAACGATCTGTCTCTCAAAGGCTTTATTCACATTATTCATTCTTAGCGAAAGGTAACCTGCGGCAAACAACGTAATTGCGGCCACAATTCCAAAAATCTGGTTGTATCCAGTTGCCGGTACTCCATCTGTTGATCCGTCAGTGCTTGTTCCACCTGCTGTAGTTAAATCTTCTGGAACATTTTGCCCCGCGTGAAGAGTAAACGCGTATGTATCGGTGCCTGATGCAATAGATATAGTATGATCACCAGTTGTAAGAGTTGTTGGAGAATAAGTCCAGTTTCCTAAAGAATCAGCTGTAACTTCAGCGGCTACACTGTCAATTGTTATCGTAACCTTAGCACCTGCAGCTGCTACACCTGTTAAAGCTGGGTTTTCTTCTGTATACCACCACTCAGTGTAAGCATTGCCACCAAGCTCCATTATCCCGATTTTCGACAAAACGGTGTTTGCGGCGTGGGCTAAATTAAAAACAACGGCAAAAAGAAACAAAATAGGAAGGGCTTTAAGGCAGGATTTGTTCATATATTAAGTCTATAGGGATATGACAGTAAATGTCAAAGGGTTTTTACTACTATATAATTTAGCTTATGAAAAGAAACCTTTTAACCTGGCTCATTTATGACTCCGGCAACTCTTTTCTGCAAGCATCCCTTGGCGGTTTATATCTTGCACAATGGATAGTTTTAGATAAAGGTTACCCTGACATTTGGTATGGAGGAGCATTTGTTATTTCGACTATTCTTGTTTTGCTTCTTTCTCCCCTACTTGGAGCCTGGTCTGATGGAGTTGGTAAAAGATTTCCCTTTATAAAATCTTTAACTTTATTTTTATATCTTTCAATTGCAATGCTGGCCTTACTTATAAATTCTGGCTTTCCCACGCAAGTTGTTGTTTTTGCAGTTCTTTTCTTTTTTATAATAAGCCAAACCTTATATCAGTTAAGTTTAGTTTCTTATAATGCGCTTCTTGGAAACTTGTCTTCGCCACAAAATAGAGGAAAGGTTATCGGGCTTGGGGAAGTTTTTAATGGCTTAGGATGGATTGTTGCAACAGCAATACTTTTGCCCTTCGCTGAAGGAAAAATTACAATTTTTGGCGCGGTTGGAAGATCGCAAGTTTATTTTCCAGCTCTCGTTGGCTTTGTACTTCTTACTATTCCAATGCTTTTGTGGTTTAGGGAGGAGTCGAAGTTAAAAAAAGCGGTTGTTGATTTTTCAACTGCATATAAAAAGACACTTAGGGGTATAAAAGAACTTTTTACTGTAAATAAAAATGTTGGAAAATTTCTTCTGGGATTTTCCCTTGTATCTGACGCTGTACTAACAGTTCAGCTTTACTTTGCAATTGCAATGAATGAAATATACGGAATTTCAGATAGACAAAAGTTTGGAATACTTGTAATCATACTTTTATCAACTGTGGTGGGTGGGTATGTACTTGGTGCACTCTCAGATAAGATTGGGAAGAAAAAGATTCTTATTAGCTGTTGTGTTTTGGCGGTGTTTGTTTTTACAGCAGGATTTTTGGGTAACGCACTTTGGATTTTGTATGTGGTGGCAGTTTTTTCGGGAATTGTTTTTGGAGGTTTTTATACAACTTCAAAGGCCCTAATGGTAAGCCTTTCCCCACCTGAGAAACTTGGAGAATATTTTGGCTTTTATTCAACCTTTCAAAGATTTGCCTCTATTGTCGGTCCTCTTTTGTGGGGAGGGGTAACACTTGCCTTATCTGGGTATCCGGTACTTAAATACAGAGCTGCAGGCTTTGCGCTAACAATTCTTGTGGTTATAGGCACGCTGGTTCTAAGAAAAGTCGAGGAAGTAAGAGCAAACTAGTGAAAACGTGCTATAATATCCCCGTATTTAACTTTAATGTGAGCATACTATTGTTGACACGGTCTTTCATTAAAGAAAGTTATTTAATGAAGGGGGTGTCTTTTTAAGTGAAAAAATTATATGTTGGTAATCTTCCCTACAGTGTAGATGATTCTAAACTTGCGGAAATGTTTTCCGAGTTCGGTGAAGTTTCTTCTGCTACAGTTATTTCTGACAGAGATTCTGGAAGAAGCAAGGGTTTCGGATTCGTAGAAATGGATGACGCAGCAGCTGATGCAGCTATGGCAGCCATGGACGGAAAAGAAACTGATGGTAGAGCTCTTAAGGTAAATGAAGCTAGACCTAGGGAAGAAAATAACAAAAGAAGATTCTAATTGAATCTTTTCTTTGGAGTGTGAGGGGAGGACTAATGTCCTCCCCTTCTCCATAAATATTTCCCATTTTGAATTTATTTTTATTTATTTTCCTCTTGTCTTCACTTGACATTGTTTTTAAATTGAATCATTATTTATTCAGCAAATATTTTGTTGCAAAAAATAAATTGCAAGAAAATAATTATCAAGTGAAAAATTGCTGAACGAGAATCACAACGAAAAAATTTTTAGGTTTTGTTTTTGAAGGGAAGTGGCTTAGGTGTATACAAAGGACCAGATTAAAGACAATCTTCGAAAGGATTCCAAATGGGAATTACCCAACGAGGCATCGCTTGAAGATTGGGAAAGCTTTGACGAAGCCTGGGATGAATTGGAAGCAAATGGCGAAGTTACACTAAGCGGCGAAAACGATGATGACGAAGGTTGGTAAATTTGCTTGACGACTCTATTTGTTTGTAGATGTGGGGGTGAGTACGAATGGCCAAAAAAAGAAAAGCTGCTAAGAAAAGAGTAGCAAAAAGAACTACTAAAAGAAAAACTGCCAAAAGACCTGCCAAAAGAAAAGCTGCTAAGAGAAAGGCTAAGTCTGGAAAGAGAAAAGCAAAGAGAAGATAATTTGAATTATTTGCTTAACTTTAATTTAAGGGGATCCTGAGGGGTCCCTTTAAATGTTTGTTGGTGAGAGGAAATTAATTAGTCAACAATAGAACCCAAGAAAGAGTTCACAAGAGATACAACAATTCCAAAAACTAGAGTCATCCAAAGAGGCTCAACAATAAATCCGGGAACTAACAAGGTCGCAGCATAAACCATTGCCGCGTTAATTACTAAATAGAAAAATCCAAGCGTTAAAACTGTAATCGGAAGTGTAAGAACAACTAAAACCGGACGGACAAAGACGTTAAGCACCCCTAAAACTACTGCAACGATTAAAGCCGTGGCAAAGCTGTCCACAACAACGCCGGGTAATATATAAGCCGCTACCAAAACGGCTATCGCGGAAACCAAAAGCTTGAGCAAAAACTTCATATACACATCGTAGAAAAAATATGGTACAAATGCAAGTGGAGAGAAATCAACTCATAGGCTGGAAAGGAGTTCGCCGTGGACTGGTTTATAACTATATACAAAGAGATGCATTACCAGGTTGAGCATGCGGACGGTGAGTGGAAAGCACGACCTTTGGGCAAAACCCGACCTAGCAACTTCTCTAAAGAGCGCTTTATTTATTTCCACGAAGGCCTTTCCGCAGATCAAAAAGAGGCCGTACTGGCAGCTCAAAGGACAGCTGCCGCGGCAGAGATGATATCTTAACGTTGAATTACCCCTAGAAGTGGCTTCCTACCACTTCTCCTTGGACGGAAGGGCGCGGTGGGTTTGTCTCTTAGTTCCCACCCCGCCCTTCTCGTACCACAGAGTTTGACTAAACTCCCATCTTAAAATAGTATAGATACAAATACATATGTCTTTTGAATTACCCAAACTAGATTACGAATACAACGCTTTAGAACCTCACATTGATGCTAAAACAATGGAGATTCACCACACGAAGCATCACGCAACTTACATCACAAACTTAAACAAAGCGCTCGAAGGCCACGAAGAGCTTCAAAACAAAACAATTGAAGAAATTTTGTCAGATATTGCAATTGTCCCTGAAGATATAAGGCAGGCTGTTATTAATCACGGGGGCGGGCATGCTAATCACTCAATGTTTTGGAAACTTATGTCCCCAGATGGCGGAGGCGAACCTTCAGGAAAACTCGCGGAGGAAATCAATAATCAGTTTGGGAGTTTAGAAGGGTTCAAAACAGATTTTGCTAAAGCGGCCACTGGAAGGTTTGGAAGCGGTTGGGCTTGGCTTGTTGTTGATGAAAACGGAAAGCTTCAAATAATTTCCACCGCCAACCAAGACAGCCCGCTAATGCAAAGCCTAACTCCAGTTTTAGGTTTAGATGTTTGGGAACACGCGTATTACTTAAATTATCAAAACCGCAGACCGGATTATATAACCGCATGGTGGAATGTTGTAAACTGGAAACAGGCTGAGAAGAACTTTTTAGTATAGTTTTGATATAGTTAATGATATGAACAATAAGTACTGGTTTGAACCTAAAAGAAACGGCTGGGGATTTACTCCCTCTAGTTGGGAAGGTTGGCTTGCGACCCTTGCTCTAATGATTCTTCTCCTTATTATTCTTGAAACAAACGGGCTTTTTACCGGCGATCTATCAGCCGATGACAGCCTTAGAGTTATTTTCGATCTCTTCATTGTTGTTGGAATCTTTACCATACTGATGAAAGATAAGGTAAAAACCGGACTTGGATGGAGATGGGGATTTGAAAAGAAAGCCCGCCGAAAGCGCTAAAACGCAAGTTTCTCGAATTCTGTAACGTATCCGTCTAGAAGTTCCAATCCATTTTCCCAAAAGTTTTCTTCGTTAATATCTACACCCATAGCTTTTGTTAGCTCGTAAGGGTCTTTGGAGCCTCCAAGTGAGAGGGTTTCTAAATAACTAGAGATAAACTTCTTGCCTTCTTTTTTGTACCTGGCGTAAAGCGCGGCTGCAAGAAGTTCGCCAAAAGCGTAGGTAAAAACATAAAAGTCATAGTGATAAAAGTGCGAAATGGGCATCCACATATATTTATGCCCCTCGCTTAACTCTAAACCTTTGCCAAACATTTTCTGCAGGCGCTTCTGATAGTGACTGCTGAACTCCTCTGTAGTTAACTCCTCTTTTTCTCTACGATGCGCGTGAATATCAGACTCAAACATGTAAAATGCCGTTTGTCTAAAAACCGTTGCAAAAGAACCCTGCAGCTTTTCGGCAAGTAAATTAACTTTAACCTCTTCTGAATTAATTTTTTCCTGCAGAAGATCAAATACTAAAGACTCGGCAAAGATACTGGCAATTTCAGCAATGGCGGTGGAGGAATGAAATTCAAAAATAGATTGTTCTCTACTAAGGTACGCGTGAATTCCGTGGCCAAGTTCGTGGGCTAAAGTTAAAACATCGTTAAGTTCACCGGTAAAGTTCATGAGAATAAAAGGGTGCTCGCTGGGTATTCCAGAGCTACAAAAAGCGCCGGCTTGCTTCCCTTTTGTTATGTCGGCATCTATCCAACCTTTATCAAAAAACTCCTTAGCTATTTCCGCAAATTTCTTATCGAACCTTTCAAACGCGGTTAGTACAAGTCCTTTTGCCTCTTCCCAGCTAAACTCTTTCTTAGCCGAAGGATAAATTGCGCTGTATCTGTCCCATTCGTGTAGTTTTTCAAGGTTTAGAATCTTAGCTTTAGCCTTATAAAAACGCTCCACGATAGGATAACCAGCCTCAACGGCTTTTACCATGTTTGAAACTGTTTCAGGCTTTATTTCATACCCTAAAAAAGTGCTTTCTTGCGGGTACTTGAAACTCCTCACTTCATCTCCAATCTTTGAGTCTAAAAGTAAAGTGTTAAGTATAAAGGTGTAAGGTAATTTGTTAGCTTCAAATTTCTTGGCAACCACTTCCGTAGCCTTTTGCCTTACTGCCCTGTCTTCGTGAAACGACATGTGCTTGTTTATCTCAGACAAAGACATTTTTTTAACTTCCTCGTCAATTTCCAATTCAAATTCGGTGTTACTTTGAGTTTCCTCATACAAACGAACAAAAGCACTAGCACCTACTGGAGAAAACAAATTTAAAATTCTTTCTTCTTTCTCGGAAAGGATGTGGGGAATTAAGACCCGCTCAAATTCAAGAAAGTGTTTGTATTTCGAAAGTACGGGAGAATTTATCATCTTGCGGGCCGTTTCTTCTGACCATTGCTTTCTTTCTAGCGAAAACCAAAGAAGATCCGCGCTATATTTTGCATCTATTTCGTTTATATGTTGATGAAGTGCTCCAATTGCTGAATCTGTGCTGTTTTTTGCGAACAAGAGCCCGGCATAATTTTCGTATGGGTAGGATTGTTTTGCGATTTCTATATATTCTTCCAAAATTTCACTTAGTTTTTCAGGTGTGATGTCAGGCGCGTTAACTTTGCCCTTATATTTTTTATTAAACTCGCTGATTAACTTACCGACCTTCTCTATATCTTTATTTATCTTTGGGTCCCTTATACTGGTATAAAATTCTGTCAAATCCCACTGAACACTCATACGCTCATTCTAACACCCATTTCTAATCTTCCTCCTGCACGGTGTGGGAGTTGAAGTCGTAGTTTAGGGAAAAATCGGTTCCAAAAACTTCTTCCAAAGTTTGTGAGTTTTCGCGTGTGTAATCACCGTTTTGGGTTCGAACTAAGGAAAAAACAAATCCGGAAGCTTTTAGCTTTTCGGCAATATCCTGCGACAAAGACCTAACATAAAGACCCTTCGACATCTTGACTCTAATTTTTGCTATCTGAACCGTTTTGCCCGTATCTACAGTCTCGGCAAGCTGGGCCCATCGAGTTTTAATTTTTTCCTGTCTCAAATCCCCTGTCACAAGATGTATTTTTTCAATAATTTCGCGAACCGTGTGCCTAAAGTCTTTTGTATAAAAATCCAAAAGTTCTATTTCGTAAATGTGCCCCGCCCGCCTGGGAATTTCCACTCCGGAAAGTAGCGCGTTTCTAGCAAACCAATGTAGAGGCTTTCCGTTTACTTTTGCTGAAGAATAAGGTGGAACGTCCTGAACATAATCACCTCTAAAACTTTCGAGCACTTTTTCTACCGAATCTTCGTCAACAAAACCATCGTGGAAGGAAGTTACCAAACCCAACCCATCGTAAGTATCGGTTGAGGCACTAAAAACAACTTCAAAAACATATTCTTTTGTCCATTCGGCAAATTCGTACTTTTTATGTCGCTCTTCGCCAAGCAATACAATAATTACACCTTCCGCCATAGGATCGACGGTTCCAGTGTGAGAAGTTGGCATAGAGTACTTTTCAGCGACTTTTGAGGCTATAATGTGGGTAGAATAACCAATAGACTGCCAGATAGGTAATATCCGTGGGTGATCCATTAAATTTTAACTTATAATGTTTTTGCACGAAAAGCAATAATTAAGAATATGAAAATAATTCAAGGTAACAAAGAGAAAGAAATAACTAAGGCGCAGCTGGCGGCGTTACGGGATAAATTTGAAGTTGTGGTTATAGATTTGGGAACAGGCGACGGAAGGTTTTCCTACAAAATGGCCAAAGAAAAGACGGGGGCGTTGATAATTGGACTTGATCCAAGCAAAAAGCTTTTGGAGGAGTTTTCGAAAAAAGCGAACAGAGAGAGGCTTGGAAATGTACTGTACGCGGTTGGTTCAATTGAGATGCTGCCTGAAGAATTGTATGGGATTGCGGATGAAGTTTATATAAATTTTCCATGGGGAAGTTTGCTTGCAGGAATTGCTAACGCCAGTGGAAAAACTATTGAGGACGTTTCATCTCTTATTAAGCCGGGCGGCAGGCTTGAAATAATTTTTGGTTATTCTCAAAGTGCGGAACCATCAGAAGTTGAAAGACTTGGTTTAAGTGATTTGTCGGCAAAAAAAGTGGAAGAGGAAGTAATTCCTGAATTTGAGAAAAGAAGTTTTAAGGTAGTTGAGGTACAGGAACTTGGAAAAGAGGAGGTTTTTGAAATTTCGTCAACTTGGGGTAAAAAGCTGTCGTTTGGGCAAAAGAGGAAGATTTTTAAACTCTCCTTCAAAAAGATCAACAAATAGAAAATCAGAGCGCCTGTTTCATCTTAGGCGCTCTGGTCTCATTTATCTCCAAGCAAGTCAGTAGATGTCTGATCGGTGAAGATTCTCTCTTGCTTCTCGTCTTCCCACGGCTTGTAGCTACGTTTCAGACGGGGCCTTTCTGACTTCCCCAGCGCATCAGACATTACTTCTTCGATCCCTCTAACACCAAAATCTTCTATTGCTTGACGAAGGGTTTCATATTCTTTGGACGCGGGCTGTGCTTCTACAAACTCCCTTATAGAATGGTAAGCGAGGTTTGTTTTAAGCTTGGAAATACCGCCCAAAAAATCCTCAATGCTACCCTGCCAAGCAACAAATTTCGGTGGAGTAGGACTGTCTTGCACATCATACCTTCTAGAAATAATCTTTACTTGTCCGCCGTCCAAACAGTCTAAAAGAACGTCGGACAGGAACAGACTTTTATGCATGGCGGATCGAAAAGCGTAGACATTGGATTTTGCTGGAGACATGTATTGCGTTAGAAATTTCCGACGTCCAATTGCTAGAGAGATCTCAATTACCCTCATTTCAGCCTCCTTTCTCTAGGCTGGTTGAAATGTTAGCATAATATAAATGCCTGTCAAAAACCTACAAATCAAAGAGCTATCGCCGGCACTTTCCCTCAAAAAACTCATTGGTCCAAGCTTTATACTTCTAGGTCTTGGTCTTGGAAGCGGCGAGGTTATTTTGTGGCCGTATTTAACTTCAAATTTTGGGATGGGAATTATTTGGGGCGCAATTTTAGGCATTACTTTTCAGTTTTTTATGAATATGGAAATAGAAAGATACGCTTTGGCTCACGGTGAAAGTGTTTTTGTGGGATTTGCCAGAAAAGCTAAGTGGATTCCGATTTGGTTTTTATTTTCTACCTTTGTGCCCTGGATTTGGCCGGGAATTGTTGCCTCCTCGGCAAAATTAATTGGAAGCCTTTTTGGAGTTCAGCAAACTCAATACTTAGCGATTGGAATGCTTGTGCTTATGGGGCTGATGCTAACCCTTGGGCCTATTTTATATAAAACTTTAGAAAGATTCCAGAAATTATTAATTAGCGTGGGAGTCCCTTCAATATTTTTGCTAGCGATAATTTTAGCCAGACAAAATCACTGGTTGGATTTAGCGCAGGGGCTTGTGGGAAAAGGTGCAGACTACTGGTTTTTACCCGTAGGGATTCCTCTTGCTTCGTTTCTTGCCGCATTTGCTTACTCTGGGGCGGGTGGGAATTTAAATTTAGCCCAATCCTTTTATATCAAGGAAAAAGGCTATGGAATGGGCAAATACGCCGGGCGAATTACCAGCCTACTTACTGGAAAAAAGGAAGATACTTCCCTAACCGGCGCCACATTTGAGCTTACGGCGGAAAATCTTAAAACTTTTAGGGCTTGGTGGAAAAATATAAATATTGAGCACTTTATTGTATTTTGGATAACAGGCTCAATAACAATTTTAATGCTTGGGCTTTTGGCTTACGCAACAACTTTTGGAACTGCCGGAAATGCCTCGGGGATTAATTTTGTGCTCCTGGAGGCACGAGCCATTGGAGAGCGGCTTTTTCCATTTGCGGGAACTTTCTTTTTACTAGTTGCAGGCGCCACACTTTTTGGAACCCAGCTTACGGTTTTGGACGCAACCAGTAGAATCATCTCGGAAAACGTAATTCTTGCTTTTTCAAACAAATTTAGTGAAAAAAACTTGCCAAAAATTTATTACACCGTACTTTGGATTCAGATTCTTGCCCAAGTCGCGGTGTTTTTGTTTGGATTCACTGAACCGCTACAACTTTTGGTAACTGCAGCCGTGTTAAACGCATTCGCGATGTTTGTTCATGTGGGATTAACTTTATGGTTAAACAAAACAGGCCTAGAAAAGCCTCTGCGGCCCAAATTTCTTAGAACCGCAGTTATGGCTTTAGCATTTCTTACGTATGGTGGGTTTAGCACCTACACAATAATCACTCAAATCCTTAAGTAAGATACCTACTTAGCAGCTTTCACAACAACGCTTTTACCCAACTTGTCGTGCCAACCTTGCTTTTTCGGATCCCAAAGCACCCACAAATATCCAAGGGCCAAAAGTATAGAGGAAAGAAACTTCCCTACTACTTCCCTCAAAAATGCCTCTTTCCAAGTTAAGTTTGCACCTGTTGTTTCACTCTCGACTCTAATCTTTAGAGCCATTTTGCCTAAAGTGGCACCGTACGTAACCAACATGTAAACCGCGTATACCCAGTACAATACCGCAGGTAAGTAGTCTAGGATACTACCACTACCTCCACCGAGAACACCAGACAAAAGACTTGAAAGAATACCAAACAAAACGCTATCGATAATAGCTGCCGCTAACCTTTGCCAAAAAGATGCGTAATTTCCGTTCAAAGTTATCACCCCCTGTAACTAAACTA
>CAZGUN010000005.1:0-18944 GCA_964529125.1 uncultured Candidatus Saccharibacteria bacterium | reverse complement strand
GAAAAAAGAGGCAATCTCCTCGCTTTTAGACCACGACTTGAAGACTGCCACGAAAATATATGTAAACCTGGCCGAACCGGAACTTGCCGCTACCGAGGCCGCAAGAAATGTTGACGGTGTAGGTCTTTTGCGAGCCGAATTTATGATTGCCCAGCTTGGGGTTCATCCAAGAAAGTTCATAAAAGATAAAAAGGAGAAAGAATTTATTGAGCATATGGCAACAGGTTTAGAAACTTTTGCTAAGGCATTTCACCCGCGACCAGTGATTTACAGGACAACTGATTTTAGAACTAACGAATATAAAAACCTAAAGGGCGGAGCGCAGTTTGAAACAGACGAACCAAACCCAATGATTGGTTTTAGAGGCGTTTCTAGGTATTTAGATGACGCCGAAGTTTTCAAAATGGAAATTGAGGCGGTAAAGCATGTTCGAAACAAAAAGGGTTTTAAGAATTTGCATGTAATGCTTCCTTTTGTTCGAACGGTTGGCCAGTTAAGGCAGGTTAAGAAGCTTTTGTCTTCATTTGGACTTCAAAGAAGCAGTAACTTTAAACTTTGGATGATGGTGGAGATTCCTTCAAATGTGATTTTGCTTGAAGATTTTATTGCCGAAGGAATTGACGGTGTTTCCGTAGGCTCAAACGACTTAACGATGCTTACGCTTGGAGTTGATAGAGATAACGCAAAGGTTGCCAATGTTTACAGTGAACTTGACCCGGCTGTTTTATGGAGTTTTGAGCGAATTGTTAGCTTGTCGAAAAAACATAAAGTTACATGTTCTATTTGTGGCCAGGCACCTTCCGAATACCCACAACTTGTGGAAAAGCTTGTGGAGTGGGGCATGACTTCAGTATCGGTAAGCCCTGACGTGATAGAAAAGACCCGAAAGATTGTTTATGATGCCGAACAAGGTTTGGTGAAAAGAAAAGCCAAGAAGTAAGGACAAGAAATAAGGATAAAATGCCCAAAATTTCTAACATCTCATGCCATAAAATAGTGAACTCCCGAGGCGATTGGACCGTTATGACCAAGGTTACGCTTGATGACGGGTCGGTGGGGGTTCAGAGCGTTCCGGAAGGTGCTTCAAAGGGGAAAAAAGAGGCGGTGTATATTTCGCCTGAGAAGTCTGTGGATTTGGTTTCGAATGTGATAAACGAGGCGTTGCTGGGAAAAGACCCGTTTAATCAGGGCAACATAGACAAAACTTTGGTGGAAATTGATGGGACGGAAAATAAGAGGCATCTTGGGGCAAATAGTATTCTGTCAGTTTCGCTAGCTGTAAGCAAAGCGGCGGCTGCTTCAAAAGGAATGCCTTTGTACAAGTATTTGAGGGAAATCTTTGATCCGGGAAATAATGAATACACCCTCCCAACGCCGGCCTTTAACATCTTAAATGGTGGAAAACACGCAAATAATAAATTAAGTTTTCAGGAGTTTATGGTAATGCCTGCCAAAAACATTCCTTTTGATGAAGCTTATGAAATGGGTGTGAATATTTATCATGATTTAGAAAAAAACCTTCAAAAGGCCGGGATGGATATTGATGTTGGAGATGAAGGAGGATTTGCGCCAAACGGCCTGACGCCAAAGCTTGCGCTTGAGTTTATAAAAGAATGTGCGGCGGAAAGAAGCAAGCCCGGCAGCAACGTTTTTTTTGGAATCGATGTGGCGGCCGACTCTTTTAAGGAAGTTTTGAACTACTTTATTGAAGAAGAGGGTTTGCATTTAAATAGCGAAGGCTTAACCGATTATTACCGCGAACTTCTAAAGAACTTCCAGCTTATTTATCTGGAGGACCCGTTTCAGGAAGAAGACTTCGCGGCGTGGAAAAAGTTTTACAATGAGTTTTCCGAGACTTTGATGATTGTTGGTGATGATTTAACGGTTACGAACCCTTCAGTGCTTGAGCAAATTATTCCTATGAATTTAATTAACGCTGTAATTGCCAAACCAAACCAAATCGGAACCTTAACCGAGACCTTTGAGTTTATAAAGATAGCGAAAGATAATAATTTGCAGGTTATAGTTTCGCATAGGAGCGGAGATACGGCTGAAGATACGTTTATAGCCGATTTAGCAGTGGCGGTAGGGGCTGAATTTATGAAATCCGGCGCGCCGGCAAGGGGCGAGAGAGTAGCCAAATACAATAGGTTGCTTGAGATTTTTCTCGAGCTTAGTTCAAACTAATTTTAATCAGTCTGCGTGTTCTCATAAACAAGATCTTCGTAAATGGCAAAAGTAGAGCCTTCCAAAACCGGTATCCCCTGGGGCTTTTCGTATTTTGATAAACTCTGCGGAAGTTTAATATAAATATAATATCTTACGTTGTCGTAAATCCATTCGTGGGGCTTCATGTAGTACTTCACGAGCCGGTATTTTTCATTAGAGTTATAAGTAGAAAACCCTTTCGTATCGATAAAACTCTTAATTTCTCTCCAGTTTCGATAGTAAGGAAACCCAAATATCCCTTTGACCTCTTCACCCTCAGCAACATTTTGAGGCATCTGTCCGAAGATGTAATTTTTTGAGTTCCACGGGTATTCAGGGGATGTATCTATGAAAGCCGCGAAGTTAAAGGAGAGGGTTGAGGCCGTCACAATTAGTACTAGAGCTATAATCCCTGCCGTAAGAGCCTTTTTCGTGCTTTTTAGGCTCGTGAATTCGATGCCGACAAGTATAAAAAATGGTATGAAAAAGTTGTAGATGTGGGTAAGAGGCAAGGTCATAAAAACTGCGTAAGAAGTAAAGGAAATTAGAAACCAGAGTTCAATTAAGTTTTCAAACTTTGGTTTGGCTTTTGCCGTTTTTGTTAGAAGATTTAGAGTTAGCAAACAAAAAACTAAAGTGGAAGAGTAAATCAAAACTATGTTAGAAGTCTGTAAGTAAAAACGTAGAAGAATTAGCGCAAGTGCTGTAAGCCAACCCACACTTTCAAATTTAGACGCATTTTTCATAAACTTTGTAAAAACGGTCAGAAAGCCCAGCCCGTATAAAACCAGTAATTCCTTTGGGTGGTATATAAAAAGCAGCTTTGCTGAATAAAAGATTGAATCGTGCGAGGTCCCAGAAGAGATTCTCTCGCCAAGTAAAAAGAATAATGTTGTCTTAAATGTTGGTGTAAGGACAAACGGAATGTAGAAAAATGCCACTATGACGCCCACAAGGACCAAATATTTAAACAGCGCCTTAAAGCTTCTCGTAAAAGCTAGTATAAGAACTATGGGCAAAATAAAACTTAAAGAATCGTAGTGAAAAAGAAGTGAAACAGCAGACAAAATTGCGGAAATGTTTAAAAACTTCTCTTCCCGCCGCTGAAAATACAAGTGTAAAGTGTAAATTGCCAATAGGCTAAAAAGCATCACAAAGGTTTGATATTGAACAATTCTTGCGAAGGCAATAAGTAGTCCTGACGTTGCAAGTAAGAGGGTGGTTATAATTGCCGTGTTTCTATTAAGGCTCTTTGCAACCACTAGATAGGTAATAACAAGAAGAGTAATTCCGGCGAGGGCGAAAGGAAGCCTTTGATAAAACTCGGGATGGGAAGAGCTAAGGAAGAAAAAGTTCATAATCTTGGAAATAACAAATTGCCCGGGCCCAACGGTTCGTGTTAGGAGGAAAGTAACAAAACCTCTCTCATCCCAGAGGTAATTTTGCGCAACCACCTCATCCCCCTGAAACTCCGAATACCCAAGATTAAAAAGCCTAAAAAATATCCCAACTGCTAGAATAAGTGGTAGCATGCAACAATTCTATTACAGGTTGAACTTCGGGCACAAACTGTTGATTTTAGTGATTTTGTTTTTGTTGGCGCGAACGTTGGGGCTTGGCGGTGATATAGCTAATTCCGATGCCGCAAGATGGCACAGACGGACTGAGAATTTTGTTTCCGCAATCGCTAATTTCGACTTTGCCTCAACATATCAACATTATCAACCCGGTGTAACTTTAATGTGGGTTGGCGCCCCCGCCAAACATTTTGTCTATAAAGGGCTTTTGGAGCACGCCAACTACTTTTCCACAATCAACATGGTTGGACAGGCGAGTGTGGTGGGAGTTTTAGCTATTCTTTTTGCGACCCAGTTATTTGTCTTGCGCAAACTTTATGGCGAAAAGACTGCGGTGATTTATGGGTTCCTTCTTGCGCTGGAGCCTTACTTAATAGGAATTGACCGTTGGTATCATGTTACTTCCCTCGAGGTTTACTTTGGTTTTACGGCTTTTCTGGTTTTGTTGCTTTGGATTAAGGATCAGAACAGAAAGCGACTCTTACTTTCTGCGGCGCTTCTTTCACTTTCAGTTTTGGCCAAATTTACTTCGCTTATACTTCTTCCGTTTTTTGTATTTATGATTTTTCGTACGAACAAAAAGAGGTTGATGGAATTTTCGCTTGTCTTTCTTTTGATTTTGTTTGCCCTGTTTCCGGCTCTGTGGGTTGCTCCACTGGCTGTTTTACAAAATGTAAAAGAAGCGCTTCTTGGAGCTGTTACAAATGAGATTAGAGGAGAATCCGTTCTTTTACCTGGACCACTTTACTACGCCGCTATTTTGCTATTTAAGCTAAGCCCCCTGACACTACTTTTCTTTGCGCTTGCAATGCTCAAGAAAGTAAAAGCCCCTTACGTGTTTGCTTACCTGGCGGTTTATTACTTATTTCTTTCTGTAGCAGGTCAAAAAATTGATAGGTATGCTTTGGTTTTTATTCCTCCGATTATTCTTATTGCCTCGCTTTATCTTTCGCAGCTACCGTTTAAAAGGCTAGCTGTTTGTCTACTTGGATCACTTTTGTTTTTCATTTATATCGCAAACATTTATCATCCGGTTTACTCAGCGTACTACTCTCCGGTTTTTGATGGGTTTAATGGCGCTATGAAAGTTCAAATTTATGATAATAGTGGCGAATACTTTGCCCAAGCCGCAAGTTATCTAAATTCTATTGGGTCAGATTCTGTGGTGTACGTTCCGGATAATGTTGAGTCATTTTCGTTTTACTTCAAAGGAACTGTGGTTCGCGAGTTTAATCTCGATGTTGATTATGTAATTAGATCTGTTGATTGGGATAGGCGCGAAGTCTGGGATGAAAATTGTCCACAGATCGAAAAAACTTTTGGCCCGAGCAACATTTCAATTGTTACGGTCTTTAAGTGCGAGAATGCCCCAACTGCGGGAATAATACTTGGGCACGTGTACTGGAACGGTGAGTTTTCCGAGCGCTCCATACTAAGGTTGGAAGAAGGAGTTAAACTCTTCAAACAACATAAGGTAGATTACCTTATCACAACAGGCGGAATGGGTCTTTTTAATGATTCAGAGCTGCCGATGGGAGTTTTGATGAAAGATTATTTAGTAACGAGAGGTGTACCGCAGGATAAAGTCTTTGTTGAGCAAACTTCAACAAATACTGACGAAAACGCTTTGGACGCGCTTGAGATTTTAAAGGTTAGTGGCATAAAGGATGCTGTGATAATAACCTCGGCCGATCATATGGCAAGAGCAAAACTAATTTTCCAGGACATTTTTCCCGACGACTACAAATTAAATTATGCAATCTCCGATTACTTTATTGGCGCATGGAGCATTTGGGATTTTGTGTGGCACGTTGGCGGGTGGGGAAAGTACTTTCTAACAAAGCTTATCTAATTGGGTAGGCGGCGTAGTCTTTTCCCAAAGGGGTTTCTATTTTTGCCGCCTCGTCGTCTGTCAAGCCCTCGAACCGCCTTCTTATTGGACGAATGGAGTTGCCGCTGCAGGCTATTGCTACATTAATGTTGTTCATCCTCATTTGAGGGATAACTTCGTTTAAGAACTCATCAACTCTCCTGCTTACCATTTCGGTGCTCTCTCCCTTCGGTGGTGCCTGTGTCCAGCCCCGTCTCACCGCCTCTACTGCCTCTGGATCCTCCAGATACCCTACTAACTTACTTGCTCCCTGCCAATCCCCGTAGCTTCTCTCGCGAAGCCTCTTGTCCTGAATAATTTTAAGCCCTTTAGCATATGGGTTTTTCGACATAGCTATTTGCATCGTTTGCATTGTTCGTTTCAGATCAGAAGAAATAAGCATGTGAATCTTTTTGTCCTTTAATTTTTCAGCAAGAAGTTCGGCTCCATTCTTCCCTTGCTCAGTCAGTTCAACGTCGCGCCACCCGCTAAAAAGTAGGTTGAGGTTGTCTTGGCTTTCCCCGTGCCTAAAAACATACAGAATCGGAACATTTGGGGGCTCCTCCTTAGGGAGAGGGTCTGTGTGTTGGTAAGTTAAAAAGCTGATAGCCTCATCAACCTTTTCTTTTCCGTATTTTTCGTATAGTTGCGGTAACTCGGGCAGATTCATCTATTAAATACTAGCACAAGCTGATAAAATGAACTTTATGTTCGGAGGCATTATAAATTTCCTGGTTGATATTGCGAACAAAACCCCAATAGAAGCTTTTGTTTTAATTGGATCGTTTGTAGAAGAAGTCATAGCGCCAATTCCTTCCCCTTTAGTAATGACGCTGGCAGGTTCAATTGCCGAAGCCCAAGGAAAAACCTTACCGTCGCTATTTTTGTTAGCACTTTTAGGTGCTTTTGCTAAAACTGTTGGAAGTTGGATTATTTATGTTGTGTCCGACAAAGCTGAGGATTTAGTTATAGGAAGGTTCGGAAAATTTCTTGGCGTTTCCCATAAAGAAGTAGAACGCATTGGCAAGTTGTTAAATAGCGGAGGGATTAAAGACGATATAGTTTTATTTTTACTTCGTGCAATTCCAATTATTCCAACCGCCCCGGTATCTATAGTTAGCGGTTTGGTTAAGTTAAACTTGCGAACATACTTAAACTCAACATTTTGGGGAACGATGGTTCGAAATATTCTCTATTTATATTTAGGTTTTAGTGGACTTACAACGCTCGAAGCTCTAAATGAAGGTTTTGAAACTTGGGAAACCTTAGGTTACATAGTACTGTTTGTTTTATTGGTGGTTGGTGTGGGGTGGATGTATTTTAGGCGGGGAAAACTTCACAAGAAATTTGGTCTTTAGGTTAAATGTATCTTCTGATAACCCCGGTCACTTTTCCTTGAATTCTAATGTTTTTCGCATCTTCAATTATTGGATCCATTGTGTCGTTGGCTGGCTGAAGTCTTACCTTTCCGCCCTTTTCGCGGTAGAAGGTTTTTAGGGTGGCGAATTCATTGTGAAGTAGGGCGACAACTATATCGCCATCATTTGCAGTTTCTTGCTGCTGAATAACCACATTATCGCCGTTAAAAATGCCTTCTTTTATCATCGAATCGCCCTTAACCTGAAGAACATAGCAACGTTTTGTCTGCGAAACTAGATCCGGAGCTACTGTTACTGTTGCCAAGGGATTTTCAAGAGCTTCAATTGGCTCGCCTGCGGCAATGTAGCCAACTAATGGAAGCTGGATTCCTTGTAGCGACGCCTCAATTGTTTGATCCAGCACCTCAATCCCTCTAACCGTGCCCTCAAACCTTCTAATGACGCCTTTTCTAGCTAGTGTTTGCAAGTGTTCGTGGACGGTGGCAAGGGACGAAAGGTTCATAGCATTGGCTATTTCCTGAAGGGTAGGAGATGTTCCATTTTTTTGAATGTATTGAGAGATAAAGTTTAGGATTTCTTTTTGGCGTTTATAAAGTGTGACTGGACTCATTTGTGTTTCTTTCGGTATATTCATATTAGCGAACTTTTACCGAAGATGTCAATACTTTGATTTCCTAGCCTCATAGTGATAGTATCGGTTTAAACAAATCGCTTGGTCCTAACTAAGGAGAGGACAAAAAAAATGGACGAGTTAGAAAATCTTGCATTAACTTACGCGCATGGTTTAACTGCTGACCTACGTGTAAACATTGGGCATGGATACTTAGGTGCTCAGCTGGAAAGTTTGCGGCGTTGCGGGGACTTCTTACGCATACAGTTTGCAAATACTGTGCACGGGATTCCTTACAAGCGGCTAATTGTTCGGGTGCCAGCAAAGGCTGTGGCGGTTGCGGTTTCGATCGGGGATGTTGATGGTCCCACCTCCGCCGTGTTTCAAGATTTTCATGATCAGCTTTTCAAAACAGTTCAAGAAGCCACAATTATCGCTGCGCGCTTCGCTACTGCTAAAAGCCGTACTATCTTGACTCGTCACAACGTGGAGGTAATACCCTTCGCGGTCTTGCCAGCAAACGCCAAGAGTGAGCCTGAGCTTATCTTCACAACACGTTTCGAAGAAAGGGGTCACACTTTGGTATCCGCTGGGTGGGATGTGCCTGAGTACGCTGCACGCTTTGGACAAGCAAGAATGCATGCCAAGATCCCACTTGACGCAGTCCGTGTCCAGCTTCACCTACACGAGGAGAAGGCTAAATTTTGGACAGCTGCAGAAAAGGTAGGCGTTGTTCCCTTGGGTGATTATGAAGATTGATTTGCACGAAACCGTTGGCTTGGGCCTTCCCTGGCCAACGGTTTTTTGTTTTTAGCTCCCAAATAAAACCCAAACATGTTAAAATTTTAGAGTGTTTAAGCTTGTTTCCGATTACAAACCAACAGGGGATCAACCAACTGCGATAAAGCAGCTAACTGAAGGTTTGAAAATGGGTGAAAAACATCAAACGCTTCTTGGAGTTACAGGTTCGGGGAAAACTTTTTCGATTGCAAATGTTATTCAAAATGTTCAAAGACCAACGCTTATTATTTCGCACAACAAAACTTTGGCGGCGCAGCTTTATCAGGAATTTCGGGAATATTTCCCGGAAAATGCCGTTGAATATTTTGTAAGTTACTACGATTATTATCAACCAGAAAGTTACATTCCTCAAACCGACACTTATATCGAAAAAGACGCAGACATAAATCAAGAAATAGATAAACTTAGACTTTCGGCAACAACTTCGCTTATGACTCGAAAGGATGTAATTATTGTTTCGTCTGTTTCGTGCATTTACAACTTAGGATCACCTGCTGAGTACTCAAAAGTTGCGTTAGGTTTGGTTGGTGGTATGAAACTTCGTCAGATGGATTTACTTAAACGACTGGACCAGCTTCATTACGAAAGAAACGAGTTTGAGTTTAAGCGTGGTACTTACAGAGTTCGTGGGGATGTAGTTGACGTTTTTCCGGCGTATCAGGATTATGGCGTGCGTTTAGAGCTTTTAGGCGATACTTTGGTTTCGGTTACTCATTTTGACCCTCTAACTGGAACAAAAATAGATCGCAGCATTTTGCCAACAGAACGCCGAGGAAGCCATTCAAGATCGCTCACACAAGATGAACAGGATTTTACAGAACATCGCATGAAAGAGGGAAATTGGGGAGTAATTTATCCGGCCAAGCACTATATTACGGCGGAGGAGCGTAGGGAAGGCGCGATAAAACAAATTGAAAAAGATTTGGAAATCCGGGTTGAGGAACTAAATAAGGCCGGTAAGGCAATTCAAGCTTATCGTTTACAGCAAAGAACTAAATACGATTTAGAAATGATTCAGGAAATTGGATATTGCAAAGGAATCGAAAACTATTCACGGTATTTTGATGGCCGCGCGCCCGGCGAAAGCCCCTACACACTGCTCGACTTTTTTCCAAAAGATTTCCTAGTTGTTATTGACGAGTCTCACATCACAATTCCGCAGGTTCGGGGAATGTACAACGGAGATTACGCGCGAAAGAGCAATCTTATTGAATATGGCTTTAGACTTCCTTCCGCTGCGGACAACCGTCCGTTAAACTTTGACGAATTCCAGCGAAAAATAAATCAAACTATTTACACCAGCGCCACACCTGCGGATTGGGAAATGAGCATGTCCATTGGAAATGTTGCCGAGCAGCTTATTCGTCCAACCGGCATTCCCGATCCTAAAGTTACAGTTTTGCCGAGCAAGGGTCAGATAGAAGATTTGGAGGCGAGGATTAGAGATAAGATTTCAAAAGGCCAAAGAGTTTTAGTTACAACCTTAACAAAAAGAATGGCTGAGGAACTTTCGTCGTTTTTGCTGGAAAAAGACATTAAAGTTACTTATTTGCACTCTGACATTGAGACCTTGGAAAGAACCAACATTTTGGATGACTTGAGGCGTGGAAATTACGACGTTTTGGTTGGAATTAACTTGTTGAGGGAAGGCTTAGATTTGCCCGAAGTTTCGCTGGTTGCCATCTTAGATGCCGATAAAGAGGGTTTTTTACGCTCTGAAAGGTCTTTAGTTCAAACCATGGGCCGTGCCGCAAGGCATTTGGAGGGCGAAGTTATAATGTACGCTGATAATTTTACCGACAGCATGAAAAGCGCTATTGCCGAGGTTGATAGGAGGCGCGTTCTTCAGGAAAAATATAATAAAGACCGCGGTGTAAAGCCAACCCAGATCGAAAAGCCTTTCAGGGAAAAACTAATAAACGAATTGTTGGAAGAGCAGCTGGATTCGAAGAGATTAGGTAAAGATATAGACGAGATTGATTTTGCCCAACTACCGCCAAATGAGATCAAAAAGGAAATTAAACGGTTGACCGAAATGATGAAGTACGAAGCCGAAACGTTAAACTTTGAAAAAGCCGCTCTTTTAAGGGATAAAGTTCGAGCCGTTAAGAAATACCTCGAATAACCCAAACTCCTTGACTCTAGGCTGTTCTTGAAGTTAAATGAAGCCAGCGTAAATTCCCCTGCCACCGTATCAATGAATTATAAAAAGGTCTTAAACAGTTTTATAGCTGCTGTGCTTAGTTTTGTTATTTTTATTGGTCGAAGTGTTTTGCTACCGTTTGAAAAAATTGCCAGGTTTTCGGGCAGAATTAAACTTACTCCAAAGAAATCTCCTAAGAAATTTCCCAAACTTAAGCTTAGAAAAATTAAAATTCCTAAAACTCAGTTACCGAAATTTAAGCTAAATCTAAACTTAAAACCTCTTTCGAAGAAAATTCGTAGGATTTACGAAAACCTAACAACATACGTTTCGAAGATCATCACGTTCGTTTCCGGGATAGCCAAGAAGTTACAACCTCAATTCGCAATTCTAACCAAAGAGTTAAAAAAAGGCTCAAAAAGTAAAATTGCTAAAAAAGTTCGAAAAACACTCAAAGGCAACAGATACGCGCCTTTTGTTCTTGGAATTATTTTTTCGCTTTTGTTTATTTACACGCCATTTAGGGTTTATAGCTGGTACCGTGAACTCCCACGCCCGGAGCTACTCTCGCAGATAAATCATAAGTCCACACGCATTTTAGATAGGCAGGGTCGCCTTCTTTACGAAATTTACGTTGATAAAAACTATGACCCGGTTTCGCTCGATAAAATCCCACAGCATGTTATTCAGGCAACTTTAGCCATAGAAGACAAAGGTTTTTATTCGCACATTGGTGTGGACTTTAGGGCGATGTTACGGGCTGTATGGAACAACCTTTTCAATGGTGGGTTACAAGGTGGCTCAACAATCACTCAACAGTTGGTGAAAAACGTGCTTCTTGATCCTGAAAGAACTATCTCGCGAAAAACTAAAGAAATAGTTGTGGCTTTAATGGCCGAGCGGGCGTACACAAAAGACGAAATTTTGGAAATGTACCTGAATAATATTTCTTATGGAGGAACAGCCTGGGGGATTCAATCGGCTTCGCAGAAGTTTTTTGGAAAAAATGTCGAGAACTTGAATCTGGCAGAAGCGGCATTTCTTGCGGGCCTTCCTTCGGCACCCTCCTCCTTTTCGCCTTTCACAGGGAATGTAAGTGCAAGTAAGCAAAGGCAGACACAGGTTTTAGAGCAGATGGTGGAGTTAAGATACGTTAGCCGAGCAAATGCGGATTTGGCTTTGGCTGAACCTTTAAACTTTTCTCCACAAACAGAATACATAAGGGCGCCTCACTTTGTTAATTTTATTCGCGATCAGCTAGAACAAGAATACGGAACCCGTTTGGTAAATTTGGGTGGGCTTACCATCACTACAACTTTGGATTTGGATTTGCAAAACAAGGTTCAGGAAGTTGTGACAAGCGAGGTTGTTAATAATTCCTATCTTAACTTTTCAAACGGGGCGGCGTTGGTTTTGGATTCGAGAAATAGCGAAGTTTTAAGCTATGTTGGTTCCACGGACTTTTTTAGCGACACAATTGATGGCGAAGTAGATATTATTACGGCTTTTAGGCAGCCGGGTTCTTCAATAAAACCTCTAACCTACGCCTTAGCTTTAGAAAACGGATTTACGCCAGCAACAGTTATAGAGGACGCAAAGATCACCTTCAGTTTTCCAGGATCGCCGCCCTACACGCCGGTAAACTACGATGGAAGGTATCACGGAAAGGTGACGTTAAGACAGGCGCTTGCCAATTCGTACAATATACCGGCGGTAAAAGTGGCAAATACCTTGGGCCCGGACAAAATTGTGGAGTTTGGCAAAAAGCTGGGATTTCAGAGATGGGAAGTTGACGGCTCATATGGGATTTCTATTACTTTAGGTGGAAAAGAAGTTAGGCTTTTGGATTTGGCGAACTTATACGCGACTTTTGCCCGTAGCGGCGAGTACAAAAAAGTTGAGCCTATTTTGTCTATAAAAGATGCTAACGGTTACGAAATTTACAACGCCGAATCCGGTGGCCGCGGATTGATTTCAAGGGGAGTTGCGTATCTAATCTCAAACATCCTCTCTGATAATAATGCAAGAAGTGCGGCGTTTGGCCCTAATAGCACCTTAGTAGTGCCGGGTCATCAGGTCGCAGTAAAAACCGGAACCACAGATTCCAAACGCGATAACTGGACATTTGGTTATACACCTTCGTTTACGGTTGGAACGTGGGTGGGAAATAACGACAACACCCCGATGAACCCTATATTAAGCTCTGGACTTTCAGGCGCGTCCCCGATTTGGAATAAAATAATGCTGGTTCTCTTGGAGGGAAAGCCAAACGAGCCTTTTGAGGTTCCTTCCAACGTCTTTGTAAAAGTTGACCCAGAATGTGATAATAGAAGTGAAGTATTTGTTAAGGGTTCTGCCCCCGCACACCTGTGCGATCCCTCTGATGACGACAAAAAGGATGATAACGATGATTAACTCTTTGATTGGGGGTGAACTTTGTGAATAGATTTAGACAAGGTTTAAACAATTTTATGGCTTCAATAAGAAGGGATAACCCCGAAGCAAACTGGGGAAATCTTCTTACCGGAGTCGTAATTCTTGTTCTTATTGCCGCTTTTAGCATTTGGTATTTTGGTAACACCTCCGAAGACAGAGGAGGCTTACTAGATGAAATCTTCAACGCTCAGGAAGCTCAAACAGAAGAAACTGCAGGTACTCCTAACCTAGTTACAGTTCAGGCTGGCGAGGGGCTCTGGCAGGTAGCTGAAAGAGTTTGTGGTAACGGAGAAATGTACAATCTCGTTGCTGAAGAAAACGGCCTAAGCGTTTGGTCGGAGATAAGTGAAGGACAAGAGCTTACCGTAAGCTGTAATTATTAATAAGATTGAAAGACAGTTCACCTGCTCAACTGGTTTTGGTTGGAAAGTAGTGGAACTAAACTAACAAACTTAAATATAAGGGTATTTCAGAAGCTTAACGGCGAAGACTCAGATGTTGTCACAGATAAGCTTTTCAGAAAATACCTATCCGAAGTCGTTTTTAGCGATTTTGAGTTGCCGTTGCATTATCAACTTCGTTTAGACGATTTTGTTAGAGAGGTTGTGAGAAACAACGATATAGGGGTTTTGCTGGAGTATTTTTCAGAGGCCTTGGGCTGTTGCGCCTTTAGTTTAGGCAAAAAAAGCGTGAAGCTACGAGGCTTAAGATACTTAGAAACTCACGATGAGGTTGGTAAGGTTTTGAACTTTCTTGAAGATCCAAAGAAAATTTGGGATTTTATTGAAAACAACTTTTCGCTTTATCCCACATTAGTAACAAATCATATTAATATAAGTTCATCTAGGCTTAATAATGTGGCTTTCATATACAAAGAGTTCGGAAACCGTAGGATCGGACTTGTTGGACTTTTCCCTATGGATTTTAAGCTGGCTGTTAGCTTTTTTGAGTTCCTCCGCTTCCATGTATAATTTTCTTAATGTCCATAAGAACTGTCAAAGTAAAATCTGTTGAGAAACAAGCAGAGTACGTTATTAACCTGTTAAATAAATTTGACGATTACTTATTACTCCTTTCCGGCGGTAAATCTCCAGAAGAGCTGTACTTCCAGATGGCCAATAACGATAGTTTTAAATTGCCGCGAGACATCGCCCAGGTTGATGACCGTTGGGGAACCTTTCCTATGCATGAGTTTAGTAACTACAGAATGATTAAGGATTCGGGTTTGTTGGTTCGCATAGAAAGAGAAGGCAGAAGGTTTCACCCTATGCTAATTGGCGAAAATACCGTGGAAAAGACCTCAGTGCTTTATGGCTCAAAGCTATCAGACCTTTTTGTTGAGTACGCGGGGAGAATAATTGGAGTTTTTGGGGTTAGCGAAGCTGGACACATTGCAGGCATTGTTCCGAATAGTCCTTCTATTGCTTCGGAAGAGCTGGTGGTTGGGTATAAAAGTGGGGATAAGTACGGCGAAAGAGTTACCTTAACCCTTAATGCTATAAGAAATCATGTTGACGTGGCAATTGTACTTTTGAACACTAAAGAAAAACTTAAAGGTTTTGAGGATATAATGAAAGAAGAAGAAATTGCCAAGTTTCCAGCGTTAGTTTTTAAGGAAATGGATGATGTGGAGGTAATATGTATATTTCAATAGATTTAGGCGGAACAAATACACGGGTTGCTTCATCAAAAGATTTGAAGGAGATTTATAAGATTGAGAGGTTTTCCACGATACCTGATATAGAGGGGCTAAGAAAGGCCGTTCATCAAGCAATCTCTACAGTTATTGATGGTGAGGAAGTTGAATACGTTTGTATAGGGGTTCCCGGTGTAATAGATAGATACGAAAGAAAAATTGTTAGGATACCCCGTATTACTGGCGTTAATAACATGACATTTGAAGAGTTTTTTGGAGTGGATAAAGGGGCAAAATTAATAGTAGAAAACGATGCTGCTGTTGCCGCCCTTGGTGAGGCAATAAGAGGAAGAGGAAAAGATTACCGGGCAGTTGGGTATCTAACTTTAAGTTCGGGAGTTGGGGGCACAGTAATTTTAGATAAAAAGATAATTAATTTTCCTAGAAACCCCGAACCTGGAAGACAAGTAATTTTAGAGGGTGGTAGAAAGTTTGAAGGAAAATATCCAAAAGGACATCTAGAGGCCTACGCTTCAGGCTCTGCCCTTAGAGAATTTTACGAAGTTGATCCGCAAACTTGTGAAGATCAAAATATATGGGACGAATTCGGTAAGCATGTGGCCACCGGAGTTATAAATGTTCAGGCTTTATGGAGCGCTCAAATAATTATTCTTGGTGGAGGAGTTTCAAATCAGTTTGAGAGATTTAAAGGCGCAATGTTTAAAGAGCTCAAGGAAAGTCTTAAGGAGCCTCCAGAAGTTGTGCAGTCTGATCTTGGTGATGTAAATGGAGTTTTGGGTGGATTTGACCTGATTAGCCAGAACTTATAACTCTTCACAAACCCGAAACTTTACCGTAATATAAATAGGTCATGCCAAACCCTCAAGATACAATTACAGTCCGTGGTGCCCGTCAGCACAACTTAAAAAATATAGATTTGAAGATTCCCAAAAATAAATTTGTGGTGTTTACTGGCGTTTCAGGTTCGGGAAAGTCATCCCTTGCGATGGATACAATTTACGCTGAGGGCCAGCGCAGGTATGTTGAAAGCCTCTCAGCATATGCTAGGCAGTTTTTAGGGGTTATGGATAAGCCCGATGTTGATAGTATTGAAGGACTATCGCCTGCAATTGCCATTGATCAAAAGACCACTTCAAATAATCCGCGCTCAACCGTTGGCACTGTTACCGAAGTTTATGATTTCTTGCGACTTTTGTATGCACGAATTGGTCACCCCCATTGTCCCGAGTGTGGTCGAGAAATTAGCAGACAAAGTTCCCAGCAGATTGTTGATAATATTTTAAAAACAATTCACGAACAGCCGGAGTTTAAGACAGCGCGCGGAGTTCGCTTAATGATTTTATCTCCTGTTATAAGAGATAGAAAAGGTGAGTATTCAGCGCTTTTTGATAACTTAAAAAAACAGGGTATCGTTAGAGCCCGTATTGACGGTCAAATCTATGACCTAAGTGATCATTTGGAGCTTATAAAGACCAACAAACACACAATTGAAGCAATTCTTTCCCGTCAAATTGTTACGCATAAAAAATTAAAAGAGCCGGGCGAAGAGAAAGCTTTGCACAGCTCGCTTCATCAAACAATTGAAACTGCGCTAAAACTTAGTAGTGGCTATGTGGTGCTAACAACTGTTAAAGATAAGGATTTTGATTTTAATGCTGACTCCAAACCTAAGAAATTTGAAGATCAAATGTTTTCAGAGAACTTCGCTTGCCCACATTGTGGAATTTCATTACCAGATTTGGAACCCAGAATGTTTTCGTTTAACTCTCCTCACGGCGCGTGTTTAGTTTGTGACGGTTTAGGGACACAGCTAAACATTGAAGAAGATTTAGTAGTAAACCCGCGTTTAAGTATTAAAGAGGGTGGTGTTTTTCCTTGGTCGAGCCTTTTTGATTCATATTCGTGGACGGCAAGGGTTGTTGAATCTGTTTCGAAGCAGTATGGCTTTTCCTTAAAAACTCCGATTGGCGAACTTGATAAAGCTTCTCAAAGAATTCTGTTTTACGGAACGCCAACCGACGAAAGGTTCAAAGTCGAATATGTTAAGGACGGGCAAAGAAATGTTTTTCACGCTCGTTTTGAGGGAATTGTTCCAAATTTAATTCGCAGGCACAAAGAAACTAATTCTGATTTTATAAGACGTGAAATTGAAAAATATATGGTTAAGGAGCCTTGTCCAAAGTGTTTAGGTTCGCGTCTAAATGACACCGCGATGGGTGTGGTTATAGATAGTAAAAGCATATTCGATATAACTGAGATGTCTGTGGATGTTTTGGCCAAGTGGTGCGGAGAACTTCATGAAAAAAGTTCGGAGCGTGAGCAAACCATTGCAACACCAATTATGAAGGAAATTATGTATAGGATTAAGTTTTTGGTTGATGTGGGCTTAAGTTACTTAACTTTAAGCCGGGAGGCTGGAGATTTGTCTGGAGGTGAGGCTCAAAGAATTAGGCTTGCTTCACAGATTGGCTCGGGCTTGTCGGGAGTTTTGTATGTTTTGGATGAGCCATCAATTGGGCTTCATCAAAAAGATCAAGGTCGTTTGATTAAAACCTTGAAAAACTTGAGGGATTTGGGGAATACGGTTTTGGTAGTTGAGCACGACACCGAAACTATGATGGAAAGTGATCATATTGTGGACTTTGGGCCCGGAGCTGGTGCCCACGGAGGAAAAGTTGTGGCTCAGGGCACGCCCGCAGAAATTATGAAAGATAAAAACTCTTTAACTGGTCAGTATTTGTCTGGAAAGAAAAAGGTTGGTAAGCAGATCATGAAGCATATTGAAGCTATTGATGAAGACGAAGAAAAAAGAGTTTATAATGGCGAGTTCTTGAAGCTAAAAGGCGCTACTGGCAGAAACTTAAAGAATATTGATTTTGAAGTGCCACTTGGGAAGTTCGTTTGTGTTACCGGAGTTTCGGGTTCGGGGAAGTCATCTTTAGTTATGGACACCTTATATACGGCTTTAAGACAAGACTTTGGCTTAAAAATTTATGAGAGGGCTGAACCTTTCAAATCAATAGAAGGCACTGAACATGTAGACAAGGTAATCGCGATAGATCAATCGCCAATTGGGAGAACGCCTAAGTCCAACCCCGCTACTTACACCAAAACCTTTGATTATATCCGCATTCTTTTTGCCAAAACCGAAGCGGCAAGAATCCGCGGTTACAATCCCGGAAGATTTAGCTTTAATGTTAAGGGCGGCCGTTGTGAAGCTTGCGATGGTGAGGGGCAAATAAAAATTGAGATGCAGTTTATGCCCGATGTTTATGTTAACTGCGAAGTTTGCGGTGGTAAAAGATACAACCGTGAAACTTTGGAAGTAACCTACAAGGATAAAAATATCAGTGAGGTCTTGGACATGACGGTTGAAGAGGGATTACAGTTTTTTGAAAATGTTCCGGCAATTCGTAGAAAAATAAAAACTTTAAACGATGTAGGTTTAGGTTACATTCAACTTGGTCAACCTGCGCCAACGCTTTCTGGTGGCGAGGCTCAAAGAGTAAAACTTGCAACCGAACTTTCAAAGAAAATGAAAGGCAGGACCTTATACATCTTGGACGAACCTACAACCGGACTTCATTTTGCTGACTTAGAAAGGCTTATCACGATAATTAAACGGCTTACTTCCCGCGGAAACACAGTTTTGGTAATTGAGCATAACATTGATGTGATAGCAAACTGTGATTGGGTTATTGACCTTGGGCCTGAGGGCGGCGAGGCAGGCGGTGAGATACTTTTTTCAGGGCCTCGGGATGAATTGCCAGCCAATAAATCATCGTACACAGCAGAAGTGCTAAGGCAGCAACTCCAAAAAGAGAAAAAGCAGGTTTAGGAGTTTCTGGCGGGGAGCCTTGCGAAACCGCAAAACTTAAGACCTTCCCCCTTCCCGTAAAATCCTCGAAATAAAATTCTTTAGAGTCTTTTGGAAGCTGGACTACTGTAGTAGAAAAAGGTTGTAAGATTTGGCCTTTTCGGTTGAGGTTGTAGAGTTTTATTCCGTCCTGATTGTAAATAGTGTAAGTTTTCAAATCATTAAAGCGACTAAGAAACTTAAGTATTAAACCGGGGTTTGGTTCTTCGTAAACCTTTATGTTTTCGCTAAAACTTATTTCCTCAGGAATTTGGGCAAAATCCACCTCAACCTGTTTTTCGTTTCCCGTTACTTTATACGCACCTGCAGGAAAGGGGTATTCAGAGCTCGTGCCCTTTATGCTAAATACGAAGTGATTTGTGTCTAGTTTTGTAAAGTAATCAATT
>CAZGUN010000004.1:0-21801 GCA_964529125.1 uncultured Candidatus Saccharibacteria bacterium | reverse complement strand
TGGTTCGTACGGTTGTCTATTTTACTAACTATGGAGTTTGGTTTAAGGCGCTAATTATAAAAAAGCTTATCTGGTCGAGGGGCAGGTTGGGAAGGCCGATTGCCAACGTTATCGTTTTGATCATCGCCTTTAT
This sequence comes from uncultured Candidatus Saccharibacteria bacterium, assembly GCA_964529125.1. GTDB lineage: Bacteria > Patescibacteriota > WWE3 > UBA101185 > UBA10185 > 2-01-FULL-42-13. The sequence goes on along the minus strand of CAZGUN010000004.1, from coordinate 21,668 downwards.
GGTTTTTACTTTCGGTGAAATTTTAAGTAGCAAGAAGTTCGTGAACAGCCAGGAAATAAGCTCGGACTATTTGTCTAACGTTACTGATGTAGTTCCCAACAGAAATACCGCAACCACACTTATTCCAGAAGAAAGAAAGCGCGCGGTTTCTTTTACTTATACTGTTGAAGGCGGCGACACGATTTCTGGGATAGGAGAGAAGTTTAAGATTTCGGTTGACGCTATTAAATATGTGAACGGTTTAACGGATTTCTCTATTTTGACTGTTGGTGACACTTTAACAATTCCGCCGATTTCAGGCCTTATCCACGCGGTTGAGGAAGGGGATACCCTTGAGTCCATCGCCACTAAGTATTCTGTGGCCTCCCAGGCAATTGCCGACTTTAACTACATTTTGGACACCTCAACTTTGGCAATTGGAACAGAGCTTGTTATTCCGGATGCGAAAGTGCCGGTACAGGTTATACCTTTGGCCCCAAGTTTTGATGTGCAACCTCCGTTGGCGTTTGATGTTCCCAATTTGGGTAACGGGTTTATTTGGCCAACAACTACGAGAATCATTACCCAATATTTCTCTTGGTATCACAATGGTACAGACATAGCGGTACCGTGGAGTTGGGGAATGCCTCCAATTTTTGCGAGCTCAAGCGGAACGGTTACTAGAGCTGGTTGGGATCCCTGGGGCTTGGGATTACATGTTAGGGTAGATCACGGTAACGGCTTTGAGACTGTGTATGGACATATGAGCGTTATTGACGTTGGGTATGGCCAGCAAGTCTCTCAGGGACAGGTGCTTGGTTTGATGGGCAGTACAGGCAGATCAAGTGGCCCACATGTTCATTTCACGATTAACTACAACGGCGTTCCCCAGGATCCTTTAGGTTATATTAACTAACTAATTTCCGTAGTTGCAAAATAACAAAGCAACCGCCATAATGATTTTATGCCGAGTCTCATAGCTGTAAGCGAACTAATAAAAAAAGCCAAAAGTAAGGGAATTAATTTTGGTGGCGGAGATCCTTATAACAGGCTTCGTTATTATACAAAAATTGGCTGGCTTCCTCATATGGTTCGCAAGGTTGGAAAAAAACGAAGCGTGGAGGGGCATTACCCTGAATGGACTTTGGAAAGGTTACAGTCGATAGTTGAGTGGAAAGCGGAGGGTTTGAGCAATGCGGAAGTTGAAAGAAGAATAAGTGCCGAAAATGTAAGGCGGGGTTTTGGGCGCGTGTTTTCTTTTATGAACAGCTCTGATGGTAGGAGAAATGCTTTTATATATGGATCTATTGGCTTACTTTTTGTTATTTTGATCGCTGAATTAGGCACCACCGGGTCACGCATCAGAAACAACTTGCAAACGGGTTACGATGGCACTGGCCAGGTTTCTGTTGGTATAAATGGTATAAACGCCATAACAGCCTCAGGCAACGGGATTTTTCCAAGTGGGACGAAGACGGTTTTTGTAAAGGCGCCAACCGCTCTTACAACCTCAAAGATTTACATAACCTTTACTGGCAATTATAGTCCGGCCACAAGATATTGGGTTTCCAACACAGTTCCTTATGAAGGCTTTTATATAGAGTTGGACTCACCGGTAGCTCAAAACACTGGATTTAGCTGGTGGGTTTCCGATTAATAAGTTTTAACAGATTTCATCGTGCCTATACAAATTGTCGTGCCGCCACCAAAACTTCCCGTTACGGGAAATTGCCTCTTGACATCTAACACAGAATGATACTATTCTTAATATTATGAAAAATGTTCCTGCCTTAGTCCAAAAACTACTCGAAGCGCTACCTCTGTCTTTAGCATTTTTTGTACCCATTTTCTTCTTACCTTTAACAACTGAATTCTTTGAATTTAACAAAATGGCTTTAATTGCCGTTTCCACGGCCTTAATGTTGGTTTTGTGGGCAGTCTCAATGCTGTATAAGAGAAGTGTTGAAGTTGTAAAATCGCCGGTTGATGTCTCCATGCTTTTGGTTTTGGCGGTTGTTGTTTTATCCACCATTTTTTCAATTCATAAAGTTTCAAGTATTTTTGGTTCGCAGGGAAGATGGTTCCCGAGCCTTTTTGGCATCCTGACTTTGCTGGCATTCTATTATGTACTTGCCACCACAGTTTCTAGGGCAAAAATGATAAAAGAGGTTCTTAACGCTTTAATACTAGGAATCTCAATCTCATCGGTTGTAGTTTTATTGAGCTACTTTGGTTTAAGTTTAGGAACCGCAACGTATCTACAAATTCCAAACTTTACCCTAACCGGATCCACAGTTACGGCCTCGATTCTTGCTGCTCTGGCAGTTGTTTTGGCTTTAACAAAGGTTTTAGGAGGGGATTCAGCTCCAGCAAAACTTCTATCAGTAATTATATTAATCCCGAACTTCTTAACAGTCGCGCTTGTAGGTTCTGTGCCTTCCTGGGCTGTGCTGTTTGCAGGTCTTTTAGTAGTTGCGTATTTCGTGCCTTCAAATGTGTGGGTGAAAAACAAAGCTCCATTAAGCCTTGCTGGTCTTTTTATGCTTACGGTAATAGTTTTGCTTGTTCTGCCACCTTCACGAAGTTTAATAGTAAATGAAAACTATCCTCAAGAGATAAAAATTACACCCCAAGAATCGTGGTTGGTAGTCTCTTCTGTCATTCGTGATTTCCCGGTTTTAGGAACTGGTCTTTCCACATTTAGCCTTGATTACACCAGATACAAACCCCTTTCCGTAAATGAAAAAGAATACTGGAATGTGGCCTTTGATAAGCCCTACAGCGAAGCCTTTTCCGTGATAGGTTCGCTGGGAATTGTGGGCGTGGCAGTCGTTTTAGCCTTTGGAATTAAAGCCCTGCGATACTCACTTCACACTAAAAAGCTCGCTGGAAATCTTGCGGATACGACCACAGCCGCCTTGGCCGCGGGGTTTGTCTCACTCCTTGTTGTGATGTTTTTTACCTACTCCACCATAGCTTTAGCCTTTCTTTTAGTACTGTTCCTGGCCCTTACAACCGCCAATATCAGACTGGAATCTCCAGATGGGGAAGTGGCATTAGTCGGGCTTAGCCTTTCGTCTCTAACAGGTGGAAAGAGATTCTCACTGGTGAAAGACGATAAAGAAGTGTTCCAATACTTTGTGGCAGTTCCTTTGCTGGCTCTTGTTTTAGTCGGCGGTTACTACCTATATCGACAATACGCGGGTGAATATTACATGCGAAGAGCGGTGTTGGGGGCTGTTGATAACAATGGAGGTCTAACTTATGAGATGCAACAAAGAGCCATCAATATAAATCCGTCGCGCGATTCATATCACAACTCTTATGCAAGCACCAACTTGGCTTTGGCAAACGCTGTGGCTTCCAGGGAACAAATAAGCGATGAAGAAAGAAGTACCGTGCAGACTCTAGTTTCGCAGTCCATAAGAAGCTCAAGAGTTGCTACCGAGGTTCTAAACCCTCTAAATTCAGCCAATTGGGAAACCCGCGCGAATGTATACAGAGCCTTGGTGGGTGTGGCGGATAACGCATCAGAGTGGGCTGTAAGCGCTTACACAGCCGCCATTCAGTTAGATCCAGTAAACCCGAGGTTAAGACTTAATTTGGGCGGGCTTTACTACGCGAACCAAGACTACTTATCTGCTGCAAGCTTGTTTAATCAGGCCGCTTCGCTAAAAGGTGATTATGCTAACGCCCACTATAACTTGGCACAGGCGTTGATTAAACTTGAAAATTATCCGCAGGCCAAGCAAGAACTTGAACTTGTGCAAAGATTGGTTGAGCCGGATAGCGAAGACTTTAAGAAAGTTGCGACGGAACTAGCTGCGCTAAGTGAGCTTCCAAACGTTGCGGGCGCCGCAAACACTCAGCCCTCAATAGAGGAGCTAGAGGGCGCGGTTGGTGCAACCCCTGCGCCTCAACAAGAGCCATTGCAGAACGCCGGTGAGCAACAGGGAACTTTGGAAAATGGGGGCGATAATTTGCAAGTGGAAGAAGTACCTCAGGAGCCACAAGACGAAACCCAAGAGCAACCTCAACAGTAATTTGGTGGACCGTACCGGACTCGAACCGGTGACCCCTACTATGCCATAGTAGTGCTCTACCAACTGAGCTAACGGCCCACGAACGTGACGAAACCTACTCTTTCAGTCCCTTATTTCCACGAAAAACTATCCTTTTGTTGGGCAAATCGTTAATAGTATACACTTTGGTTGGCGTCGTGACATCAAAATTTGTGTGTACGGGTATCTTTTCCAACTCTTCGGTAAGTTTGTTTATTAAGGCTTCAATACCAATTCCTGATAGGGCAGATATGCCCAAAACCCCAACCCCCATTTTGTCAAAAGCCGCCTTAATTTTCTTGAAGCTTTCTTCTACCTGAGGAATTTCGACTTTGTTAATTACAACAATTTCTTTCTTTTCCGAAAGATTGGCTCCGTAGTTTTCGAGTTCCTGCCTTATTGTTTTATAGTTTTTCGTGGCGATTTTATCCATTTCCTCGTCTTCATCGAAAGAAAACGGGTCAATAAGATGAACGATAAGTCTAGTTCGCTCAATGTGGCGCAGGAAATCATCACCCAGACCTTTTCCTTCGGAGGCGCCTTCTATTAGCCCTGGAATGTCGGCAACGATTACTTTATTTCCGTTTTTAAGTTCGGCAACGCCCAGGTTTGGATTTAAAGTGGTAAAAGGGTAGTCCGCAACTCTGGCATTAATTCCAGCCAATCGGTTAATTAATGTACTCTTTCCTGCATTTGGAAGCCCCACGAGGCCGATATCGGCAATGAGTTTTATTTCAAGCTTTAGGGTTTTTTCCTCACCTTTTATTCCGCGTGTAAATTGTCTGGGGGTTCTGTTTGTGGAGCTTTTGAATTTATCATTTCCTTTTCCACCTTTTCCACCCCTAGCAATTCTTAGCTCCTGCCCCTCGCTCACCAAATCTCCAACCAAAATATTTTCTCCACCGGCCCCTTCGCGGACTTCATAAATCAAAGTTCCACGGGGTACGCGAACAACTAAATCATTTCCGTTTTTTCCGCTCATTTTTTCGGAACCGCCCGCCCCGCCGCTTTCGGCTTCGTACAGAGCCTTAGATCTAAAATCCAACAGAGTGGCCATATTGGAAGTAGCTTTAAGTATTACATCGCCCCCATCTCCACCGTCCCCGCCGTTAGGACCGCCCTTAGCGATGTATTTTTCACGTCTAAAAGAAACGAGTCCGTCCCCGCCGTTGCCAGCTTTAACGTGTATTTGTGATGTGTCGACAAACGTGTTTTTGTTCATATTAATAGCGAAGCTACCTTCGAGAGAGGATTCTAGCAGATTCTAAGTAAATTAGAATTTTGAACCTTTACCTAATAATAACAGCAAGTACTGTGTATTTTATGAGCTCTAACTTTGTTGAACTAGGGGAGCGGGGATATCCGAAACCTTTGGAACAAATAAAAGGCCCGCCGAAGAAATTGTATTACAAAGGCGAGTGGAACGAGAAGTTGTTTGAAAAGTGTTTAGGGGTTGTGGGGAGTCGAAGAATGACAAGCTACGGCGAAAGGTGTGTGGGGTCTTTAGTTTACGATGTAGCGGCGGCGGGGGTCACTGTAGTTTCAGGTTTTATGTATGGGGTTGACGCCGCGGCCCACCGTGCGGCTTTGGATGCCGCCGCCGTGGGCAGCGCCTCTGGTCGCACAATAGCAGTTATGCCGTGCGGTATAGATTTAATCATTCCCGAATACCAGGCCGCACTTTACAACGAAATTATTTCTTCAGGCGGCTTGGTGATCTCAGAATTTGAAGCCGATTTTCCTCCAAGTCTGTGGACATTTCCAAAAAGAAACAGAGTCGTGGCTGGTTTGTGTCGGGCGGTTTTGGTTGTGGAAGCGGGATTGGGGAGTGGGTCGCTCATCACCGCTGAATTTGCCAGAAACTTTGGCCGTGAAGTTTTTGCCGTTCCCGGAAATATTGAATCGAAACTTTCTCAAGGCACCCTCTTGTTGATTGAAGACGGTGCAACAATGGTAACTTCATCAAAAAAGATTCTGGAGTTTTATGAAGTTGAGAGCGCCGGTTTGGACCGTGCTGACAGCCGCGATGACGGCCAAAACAATAAAAACTGAATACGTTGCCGAAGCCCTTCAGTATAGAAAAAAGGAGCAGAGTTGATATAATTTTCTTGTCATGCCCGCAAGAAACTCTGCCAACAAAAACCAAACGTGTAAGCCATATCTTGGTGTTTTTTTGATCGCAACAGGCTTGTCTTTTCTGTATGTTTTCTTACTTCCTCGCCCAGCTTTCTCACTTGGAATAGCTACGGGTACCGCCATTTCCGTAGTTGTTGAGGATCAAGATGTAGTGCCTGGAGACATTATCAGCTACATAGAGGGCAAGTATGTGAAATCTTCCAAAACCTTTGACCCAGCGATGTTTGGGGTGGTCACAAACGAGCCTGCAATGACGATTGATGATACGAACTTAGAGGATTCGGTATTTGTTGTTTCCGATGGGGAAGCCTTTGTTAGGGTTTCAACTACCAACGGTGAAATAAAAAGTGGCGATTTTATCACTTCCTCCAGTATTCCCGGAGTGGCGCAGAAAGCCCATGTTAGCGGGCAAATGCTTGGAATTGCTCTACAGGATTATTCGGCTGAAGACCCTGAAACAATCGACGACATTCTTGTTCAGCTGGATATTAAGTTTTCAACAGTCGAGTCAAACGTAAGGGTTAATCTTATTGACGCTCTGCGCTCCGGCTTTCAAGCGCCGTTTTTAACCCCGCTTACTTCCCTAAGATATATTTTGGCGGCTTTAATAACTGGTGGGGCTTTTGTAATAGGATTCGCGTCTTTCGGCAAAACTTCCGGGAGTGGGGTAGAGGCTTTGGGAAGAAATCCGCTCGCGCATAAGACTATTCAGCGAAGCATTGTATTTAATTTGATCCTAAATGCCATCATTATGATGACGGGTTTAGCTCTGGCTTACCTTATTCTGGTGTTATAAAATCAACCTATGAACTTCCTGCCCAACGAGACATTATTCAATATTGCAATCCTTGTTTTCCTAGTTATTCTAATTTTGGCATTTGCCGGGCTTCTAATTTCCGTTTACGGGTTTTTATCGAAGTGGTTGCGGCTTTTACAACAGCAAGACATTTCAGGTTCCGACAAAATCAAACAGGACGCTTATAACGAAGCCGCGAGAATTTTAGACGATGCCCGGGCTAAGTCCATGGGAATTGTTTCGGAAGCCACTCATAGGGCTCAAACCTCCATCTCGGCCATCGAAAAGCTAAGCAGCGAATCCAAATCCCTCTTAAGTACAGAGCTGGATGAGTTGGCAAAAGCTCAAGCGGGGGCTTTGAAGACCTCTTCCCTAGAGCTTCTAGAGTCTTACAAAACAGCTTTGACCAAACAGCAGGAAGAAAGCATCCAGAGTTTGGAAGAGGCTTCGGGGGCAGTTGAGAAAGAATTATTGCAAGAAGTTGATGAATTTAAAGAAACATTGAAGGAAGAGACAGCGGATATACACGCCAAAGTTGAAGAGAAAGTTTTAGCTGAATACGCGAAAGTTGAACAAGAATTGGACTCATATAAAACCCGCAGAACCAAGGAAATCGATGAGACAATATATGACATATTGCAGGATGTTTCAAAGCGAGTTTTGGGTGAGGCTTTGAGTATGGAAGATCACCAAGATCTAGTTTTGCAGGCATTGGAAGAGGCTAAACAAAAAAATGTTTTCTCCAGCGACAAGTAATTTAATACAGAACGTTAAAACCTACGAAAATTTACAGGTGTTAATTGAAGACCTAGACGAGATTGTTTTAGAGCTAAGTGGAAAGTTGGGGAATGGGGCAGAGGGGATTGTGAAGAAGAAATCTGCGGAATTTGGCGAACTTTTAGTAAAGTATTTACGAGAAGAAGCCGGTGGTGGGGACGCTGGCTCAAGTTTGAAAGCCGGTGAGGTTTTAAGTAAGCTGAAAAAGGAGCTGGAGCAGGTCTCCACGTTGGACCTTTCAGTTGCCGTAACCCCGTCAGAAAGCTTTATAGAGGCGATTTTTGCCTGGGCTCGCCGTAACTTGGGAGAAAATGTAGTGGTAAATTTCAAGAAGAACCCTTTAATTGTTGCCGGGGCTATCATTTCTTACAAAGGTCAGTATGCCGATTTCTCGGTTGCCAAAAAGTTAAAGCAGGAATTTAAACAAAAAACATGAGATTCGACAAAGAAAAATTTAACGAATATTTGGAAAAACACGGCGAAGTTGGGTTCGTTGAAATGGTTGCTTACCCCATTGTAAAAGTAAAAGGTTTGCCTACTGCCAAGCCCTCCGAGGTCATTTTGTTCGAATCCGGCGAGATTGGCCAAGTCACTTTTGTAAGCCCCGAATACGTAAATGTACTAACTTTTTCTGAAAAGCCGGTGGAGTTGGGTGTTCGCGCTTCTAAAACCGAGACCTTTTTGGAAGTTCCGGTTGGAGATTCTCTGTTAGGCAAAACCATTGACCCGCTTGGCCGTTCGCTTTATAAATCCAAGCCTTTGGGTATATTTTCGGAGTACCGCCCGATTGAGATTTTGCCCGTTGGAATATCCGGCCGAAAGAAAATAACCAAAACTTTGGAAACAGGGGTTGCAGTTGTGGATCTTATGGTTCCGTTGGGAAAAGGTCAAAGGGAGTTGATTATAGGTGATAGAAAAACCGGAAAGTCTAACTTTTTACTCCAGACAATCTTAACACAATCCAAAAAGGGTACAGTTTGTATCTATGCCATGATAGGAAAGAGAAAGACAGATATTTTGTCTGTGGAAAAATTCTTGGTCGAAAATGGTATTAGAGACAAGACTGTTGTGGTGGCCTCAAGTTCCATCGATTCAGCCGGAATAATTCATCTAACGCCATATTCGGCAATGACTTTGGCTGAATACTTTAAGGATCAGGGCAAGGACGTGTTGATTATTTTGGACGATCTTTCCACACACGCTAAATTTTATAGGGAAATTTCTTTACTGAGCAAGAATTTTCCTGGCAGAAACTCTTATCCGGGAGATATTTTCTATACCCATGCCCGTTTAATCGAAAGGGCGGGAAATTTTAGAGTCGGCGGTAGTGATGGGGAAGGAGACGAAAAGGAAGTCTCAATAACTTGTCTACCAGTTGCCGAAACTGTGGAAGGAGATATCTCGGGTTACATCCAAACCAATCTTATGTCTATGACAGATGGTCATATTTACTTTGACAAAGATTTATTTACAGAAGGCCGCCGCCCTGCGGTTAACTTCTTCTTATCAGTCACCCGTGTGGGTCGCCAGACTCAAACACCAGTTAGGTCTGGTTTGAACCGCGAGCTGAATAGTTTCCTCACTTTACATAATAAAACACAAACTTTCATTCATTTTGGGGCTGAGTTAAGCGAGGGGGCTAAAACTACACTTGCCATGGGCGACAGAATTCTTAGCTTCTTCAACCAGTCGGCCGAAAGAATTTTAGATATAGATTTGCAGACAATGTTATTTTGTTTAATTTGGATTGGGACTTGGAACAAAGTATCTGTGGAATGAACCCAAAAAGAAGTAGAGCGGATAATCTTAGGATACGAAAAAAACGAGAGAGTTAAAAAACTGTTTCAGGATTACATTTATGAAGCTAAGGATTTCAATGGTATGTTGGGCAGAGTCAGTGCCGATAGCAGTAAGATTCTTGAGGTTTTGTCTGATGAATTGAGTACAAAATTGGTGTCAACCGAGGCGGAGAAAAACTAATGGCCGAAAAGAAAATTGTTCAAGAAATTATAGACTTAAGAAGCATTCAAACTCTTGTTCAAACGTACGAAGAAATTGCTGCGTCTCGTATGCAAAGGGTAAAGTCTTCAGTTTTAACTACCCGTGAATTTTTGGCGGGATTGGGTGAAATTTTTGCCCAGGTTCAGTATTCTTACGAGCGTGAAGTAGCAAAGTTGAGAAGCCAGGCAAAAAGAGCGGAAGAAGAGACGATTCTTTCAAGAAACGGCAAAACTGTGTCGGTTCTGCTTTCGGCGAACACAGGTTTATATGGTGACATAGTGCGACAGACTTTTGAAAAGTTTCTAAAGGGCGTTGTAAATACGAAAACGGATATTGTGGTTGTAGGCCGCGTCGGTAGGGGAATGTTTGAAGCATCAAAATCCTCTGTAGAGGGAGATTATAAATATTTTGACCTTCCAGACAGCCCGGCAACCGCAGCGGATTTTAAAAAGATAATTGAGCATATTGTGCAATACGAAAAGGTAGTGGTATATCATGGCCAGTTTGAAAGCATGCTTTCACAGGTTCCGGTTGAGGAGGCTCTAACGGGAAAGCTGGCAGTAGAGCAGGAGGCGGCTGTTGAAAGGCAGGATTATATCTTTGAGCCTTCATTGCCCGCGGTAATTTCTTTTTTCGAAACCCAAATACTAGCTTCGATTTTTGAGCAATCTGTACATGAATCTAATCTAAGTAAGTTCGCATCGAGAATGATCAATTTGGACAGGGCAGTGGTAAATGTGGGAAACAGAATAACAAGAACTGACTTTAAGCGACAAAGAGCTCACCACCACAGTATCAATAAAAAGCAGCGAGATGCGCTATCTAGCATGGCTTTATGGGAATAGTCATAAATATGGATATACAAAACCAAAACACACAAAAACAAATAGGAAAAGTAAGAAGTGTTAGATCACACATCGTTGAAGTGGAGTTCCCTTCAAACCTTGAGGGGCCCGGCGTGCACGATATTTTAGTTTTGAAAGAAGACCCCTCCATTAAATTTCAAGTTTACGGTTCCTCGGATTCGAACGGGTTCTACTGTATAGCCCTATCCTCAACAAAAAATGTGCATAGGGGTTCTGAAGTCGTCAATACAGGCGAACCGCTCATGGTTCCGGTTGGGTCGGAGGTTTTGGGAAGAATAATGAATGTTTTTGGCGAAGGCATTGATGGGGTGGGGGAGGACGGGCGTGCAGATCGCACGAAAGCCATCAAATCTGCCACAACAAGATCAATTTATAAAAGGTCCTTGGAGATCTCAGAGGTTTCGGGAAAGCAGGAAATACTAGAAACCGGAATAAAAGTTATCGACTTTTTCGCCCCAATGGTTAGAGGCGGAAAGGTGGGGCTTTTCGGGGGAGCGGGTGTTGGTAAAACAATTTTACTCACTGAAATTCTTCACAATATTTTAAACGTCGACAAAGAAAAAACTGTGTCGGTTTTTGCGGGTGTTGGTGAGCGTACAAGAGAGGGTCAGGAACTTTACGAAGAGCTTAAACGAACGGGCACTTTGCCTTCGGTTTCGATGGTTTTTGGAACAATGGGTGCAAGCCCCGCCGAAAGGTTTTTAACCGCGCTGGCAGGTGTTAGCGTCGCCGAACACTTTAGAGACGAAATGGGTAAAAATGTTCTTTTCTTTATCGACAACATGTACCGCTTTGCCCAGGCCGGAAACGAGCTTTCCATGCTTATGAACATGATTCCTTCAGAAGATGGCTACCAGGCTACACTGACCTCGGAAATGGCCACCGTACACGAGAGGCTGGTTTCCAGCCAGAAAGCGTCCATTACAACGGTAGAGGCAATTTACGTGCCTGCAGATGACATTTTGGACCAGGGTGTGCAGGCCGTTTATCCGTACTTGGATTCGGCGATTGTGCTCTCACGTGATATTTACCAACAGGGATTGCTTCCGGCGGTTGATATTTTGGCGTCTGGTTCATCAGCACTAAACCCCGAGACTGTAAGTGCCGTCCATTATACTTCGTCACTTGAAGCAAAAAGCCTGCTTAAGAAAGCCGAGTCGTTGGATCGAATAGTGTCGTTAGTTGGTGAGTCTGAACTTGGTGATGATGACAGGCTTTTGTACAGGCGTGCGAAGAAGTTGAGAAATTACATGACGCAGTCGTTTTTTGTTGCCGAGGAACATACGGATAGAAAAGGCAAGTTTGTTCCTTTGAACTCAACTGTGGAAGATGTACGCGCCATTTTGCACGGCGACTACGATGAGATTTCCGAAGACCATTTCTTATTTGCAGGTGAGGCTAAAGAAGCACTTCCTCCGGCTGCGGCGGGAAACATTTCTCCACAAAAAGGTCGGGCGAAAAGGAGTAAGTAAAATATGAGTATAGACAAGGAAATATCACAAGAAGTTTCACTAGCAGACCTTAATGTGGTAGTTCGGAGCAGGTCAAAAATATATTTTGAAGGTTCTGCCAAGATAGTTAGCTCCAATAATGAGACGGGAGTTTTTGATGTCCTTCCTCACCACGCGAATTTTATAACTTTAGTCGGCAAGTTTGTAACCGTGATTTTAGCTGATGGTGGCGAGCAAAGATTCGAGATCGATAAAGGTGTAATGCGGGTTTTTGAAGATAAAGTTGACATATATTTGACTGTATAATTTCCCCAAACCCCTTGTTTAAACGTAGCAACGCGCATTAGTTGAATTGTCCTAATATTCGTTGTATATTCTACTCATGGCAAACATGTTAAAAGTCTCAAAAGCAATGTCTGATAAAAATAGAATAAAGATTATGCAAATGTTAAGTTCGGGGGAGACGAATGTTAGTAGTGTCGCAGACACCTTGAACGTAGAAGAGAATTTAGCCTCACACCACCTACGCGTGCTGGCTTCTGTTGGATTTTTAAGCAACCAAAAAAGAGGGCGCGAAGTGTTTTATAAGCTAAATAAAACAAGGTTGGTTTCACTTTTCAAAGAATTAAGCAAGAATAGAATTTTCAAAGAGATCATCCAAGAGGCCCTAAAGAAGTAATCTCCAGTGTGCAAAAGTATGAATAGTAAAGAATTACAGCAGTTTGCGATTGTTTTGTGTCACTTCGACGTCCTGATTGCTATTGCCTTTTAAGCCCTCCCGCTACAGCCTCAAATTTGCTTCACTATATGTCATGGTCGGGTTTTAAATTTTTAAGCTTAAAATAAGTTAAAATGCGTGCAATATGCGGGGAATACAAATTGAATGCTACAACTACAGCTAAACAGCTAATAAACCTACACTTAATACGCGGGAAAAGTATTATCGCATTAATATAGAATATTAACCCTTTGTTACCGGCTTTCATTATGTTTCATTGTATGTATGTTTGATTTCGCTCCTGAAGTGGGGGATAAGAAGCCAAAGTATAAGCCCTTGCTTATAGTTGCGGCTGTAATTTTGGTTGGAATTGGTTATTACTACATAATTCAGGCCAATAAAAATGAAACCGAGGTTGTTTTTCAAACTTCGGAGCCGGCAAAAGAAATATATGTGGACATCTCAGGGGCGGTTAATTCGCCCGGTGTTTATAAGCTAACATCAGAGTCTCGAGTGGCGGATCTTTTAAGCCAAGCCGGCGGAGTTTCTTCGAAGGCAAATTTTGAATGGGTGTCGAAAAACCTAAACTTGTCCCGCAGAGTTTCTGATAGCGAGAAGGTTTATGTGCCCTTCCAGTGGGACATTGTGGAAGGTATTGCCTCGGTTGCGGCTTTAGAACAGGAAGAGCAGGTGGTGTCGGAAGAGGGAGTTGTGGAACAAGATGATGAATATGAGGAAGGTAGTTCGAATTCGGATTCAGGTTCGTCGTCAGGCGGCCTAATAAATGTAAATACGGCTAGTCTGAACGAGTTGATGGAGCTTGAAGGTATTGGCGAGGCCTATGGTCAGAAAATCATTGATAACCGGCCCTATAAGACTTCTGAAGACTTAGTTTCGAAGGCAAAATTGTCAGAAAACTTAGTAAAAAAAATTGATGTTTCCATCACCTTCTAATCGAATTTACGGAACATTTGCTGTGTTCGCTGCCTTAGTGATTTTCATTCTCGTTCGACTTTTCTTAATATGCTCTGGCGATTTGCTTAACTGCAGTGCATTGAAGGAAAGAAGAGAGAAAGAAACATTGACGAGCAAATACTGTCCAATATGTAACAAGTACAGACAAGATATTGCCGTCAAAATAAGATCTATGTTACCAAGCCCTCACAGCGAGCTGTTGCTGGGTACTACACTTGGAATAAACGATTTAAAAACCATACCTAGATTTAACGACGTGCTCGTCTCAACCGGAACAATTCATGTAGTTGTTGTTTCTGGGTACAATATAAGTCTCGTATTTAATCATGTAAGTAATCTATTAAAAAAAGCCAACTCAAAAACCAGACTTTTTATAACCCAAATTATTGCGTTAATTTATGCGTTAATGTCCGGATTTGAGCCGCCGGTTTTGAGGGCGTTGCTTATGGTAAGCGTTATATTTTGGGTGCGGTTTCTTGGCCGTAACGTCAATATCCTCGCGGTTTTACTGCTTACAGGGCTTGCCATGCTGGCTTTCAATCCCCTCTACCTTTTCGACCTCAGCTTTCAATTAAGTTTTATGGCAACGCTGGGTCTTGTTTTGTTTTCCAACCTATTTGAAACTTACCTCTCAGGTTACCTTGGAGAAAATGTTGTGGTCTCTGATTTCTGTGCCTCGCTTTCCGCGCAGATTTTAGTGACCCCTCTAATATCGCACGCCTTTGGCCGTATTAGCTTACTTAGTGCGCTGGTAAATTCAATTGTTTTATGGCTAATCCCTCTTATAACTTCCATAGGAATGGTAGCGGTAATTGGCACACTCATTCATGAACTAGTGGGTAAGATCTTTATACTAACTCTTCTACCCTTTTCGCTACTTTTCGTTAATATATTGGAGTTTGTTGATAAAATCTTTTCAATTACCCTACCTTTACAAGTTTCAAAAGAAACTTTGATAATGTATTACATGTTAGTAGGTGTAATAGCCTGGTATTCTATACGTAATTCCAAAAACAAAGAAAGTAAATAATAGATGCGGAAATACATGACAATAGTAGTATTTATATACTTGGATTTGGCTATATTAATTATGAATATTGGTGAAAACAAGAGAATGGAGATAGTTGTCACAGATATTGGCCAAGGCGATGGTATATTAATCTACAATGAAGTAGGCGAGCTTTTTATGATAGACGGCGGGCCAAGTAATGAGTTTGTCGACATAAGCCTTCTACAACTTCCCTCTTTCAAGTGTGGCGTGTCTAGGATTTTGCTAACCCACCCCCATACAGACCACCTCCTCGGGCTAAACAGGGCAATGGAGCTCTGTCGGACCGGCCTTGTCTACTATAACCACATTCCAGCCTTCGTTTCGGATAACTTTTCCAGGTTTAAGGAGTTAGCACGGCAGTACAATGAGCAGCAGTTAGTCCGCGGCGATAAAATAACCTTTGGTAACTTCGCTATATATGTTTTGTGGCCCACGCCCGAATCCCTTGCAACCATCAAGGAATCTACCGTAAACGAGGCTTCAATCGTCGTGCTTCTGGATTATAAGGACTTTGAGGTGCTTTTTACCGGAGATATAAATAGCGACACTCAAAAAAGGCTAAATTTATCGGATTATTCATATGTAATTGACGATGGCATTGATGTTTATAAGGTTCCACACCATGGTTCAGCGCATAGTTTTGATGAAGCTTTCCTGGCGTGGTTGCAGCCAAAAGCGGCTATTGTATCTGTCGGAGAAAATTCATATGGGCACCCCAGTGGAAAGTTTATAAATTTTTTTGAAAAGGAAAACACGAGACTATTTAGGACAGATCTTGACGGCGATGTTCGGATTAAAATCCGCTAAGTATTAAAATATAGCTCGAAAAAGCCCGTAACCGCTTGAAAAACCCTTGTTATTACTTAGCAAATCTATTATCATTTTTGTATGGAATCTGTGGACTTAGTTTCAGAAATTCGAAGTATTTTAGTGGGTTTAATAAAAAGTGAGTACTCGATAGAGCTCGAACCTCAAAGTATTGATGTAGAGCGCCCAGGGAAGGAGTCGTGGGGAGACTACGCTACTAATGTCAGCCTTGCGGTCTCAAAGAAAGTTAAGCAATCCCCAATGGATATTGCCAAGAAATTGAGTTATGGGGTATCAAATCTAGCTCCTACTTTAAAGATAAAAGACTCAGAGTATGAAATGTTCGAAAAAATTGATTTTGCAGCGCCCGGTTTCATAAACTTTACCCTATCTAAAGAAACGCTATTACAACAAGCAATAAAGCAACAAGATTTTTATTCAAATAATTTTCCAAAACAAGCTACAGGTTTGTTTCGAGGACAAAAAGTACTCTTTGAGTACACCGACCCTAACCTATTTAAGGTCTTCCATATAGGTCATCTGATGCCCAATGTAATTGGCGAGTCATTTTCACGTTTACTGGAATTTAACGGAGCTGAAGTTAAACGCGCAAATTACCAAGGGGATGTTGGAATGCATGTAGCAAAATCAATTTGGGGCTTGTTTAAGAAATTTGAAAAAGAAAACATCTTGCTAACAGGCTTGGAAAGCAGGCCACTCCATGACAGAGTGAAGTTTTTAGGTGAATCTTACGCTTTGGGGGCAACGGCTTTTGAAGAAGACGAACAGGCCCAAAAAGAAATAAAACTGCTAAACACTCAGGTTTACATGGCGGCTCAGGAGCTATTGGTTGAGCAGGAAAATTGGAAGCCGGTTGTGGA
Source organism: uncultured Candidatus Saccharibacteria bacterium (assembly GCA_964529125.1). Classification (GTDB taxonomy): domain Bacteria; phylum Patescibacteriota; class WWE3; order UBA101185; family UBA10185; genus 2-01-FULL-42-13. The sequence continues at coordinate 5,169 of CAZGUN010000004.1, read as the reverse complement.
TTACAAAAGCCTTTTAACCGAAGAGTCTCCCTACTCTCAAGAAGAAGTCAAAGAAATATACACAAAAGGCCGTAAATGGAGCTTAGAGGACTTCGAGACTTTATATGACAAACTAGGAACGAAATTTGATTACTACCTTTTTGAAAGCAAAGTTGGCGAGTATGGGCTAAATTTAGTTCACGAGTATTTGAAAAAAGGCGTTTTTGAGGAAAACGAGGGCGCGGTTATTTTTAGAGGTGAAAAATATGGCCTGCACACTAGAGTCTTTATAAACTCTCGAGGCCTGCCATTGTATGAAGCAAAAGACTTAGGCCTGGCCTTTATGAAAAACGAACTCTACCCTTACGACCGTTCTTACATAATAACCGCCAACGAAATTAATGAGTACTTCAAAGTTGTGCTAAAGGCGATGGGGGAAATTAATCCCGATTTAGCTTCAAAAACCACTCACATTGGCCACGGAATGATGAAATTTAAGCAAGGGAAAATGTCATCCCGAACGGGAAATGTAGTTACGGGAGTAACTTTGCTTGAGGACGCAAAAGCGGCGGTTTTGGAAAGAATGAAAATCAGTGACAGTAATTTATCTGATGACGAAAAGGAAAGAGTTGCCGAGCAGGTGGGTATAGGCGCAGTTAAATACAGCATTTTAAAACACGGAATCGCTAAAGACATTATCTATGACAAAGACCAGGCTGTTTCGATAATTGGAGATACAGGGCCTTATCTGCAGTACACCCACGCGCGGGCTAACTCGGTTTTGGAAAAGGCTGGGAACTGGGAGCCGGAAGGTGGGTTTGAGGGATTTTTTGAAGAACTAGCTCATCGCTTACAAGAAGGTTCGTCTACAAGCACAGGGCTGGAAGAAAAAGAGACGACATTGTTAAAACAGCTGGCTCACTTCGAAGAAACTATCCAAAGAGCGGCCGAGGAACTGGCCCCAAATACCGTCTGTAGCTACTTGTTTGAGCTGGCCCAAAGGTTTAACGCGTTTTATAACGATATTACGATTTTGAACGAAAAGGACGAGGTTTACAGGGCTTTGAGGCTATATATGACTAAGCAGGTAAGGGAGACGCTTCGGGTTGGGTTGTGGCTTTTGGGGATTCAGTCCCCAGATAAGCTTTAATACTGCTTACAAAGCTTTCCTCGACTTTTCTAATTCCCCTTTCCCCTCCAAGGTAGCCTTGATCTATATCAGCCCCTCTTAAAGGAACAAAAACCACCCCCTCCTCACGTTCCTTGATCCTCTTTTTTTCGTGAACTTCGGGATCGCTGCTAGTGGAAATATCTATCTTGAACCACTTATCCAGTCCGCGGCTATAAAAATGCAAATCGAATCCCTCATTAAAGTCTTCCTCTGGTGTAGACCGAGAAACGGCACTATATGACAGTTTTTCTCCAACTTTATTTCTGCCCACTTCAGTAATTTCTAAACGACTGGTAAGTATAGCCATCACCTTCATCTCTCTTTCATGACCTTTTTCGCCGTATTCCGTCCTCCACTTTTCAAGTGTTCTTGTATCCACGACCATAAAGAAATATTACACTATCTGCCCATTTAAACTATAATGACCCCAATGACGTATCGAAGATCAGGAAAACACGGTTTTGGAGGGGGCGGCCTTATTAGCAAAGGGGTAAGAGCAATAACGGCAATTATTGTTCTTACGGCTTTTGTGTTGGGAATTGCCTTTTCGGTGAAGCAACTTGCGGCTTTTGATTCCGGTGCTTTTGCGAAAATAACCTCGCCCTATTTGGCAAAACTAGGTTTAGGCGAAAACATGATCGGCGAAGTGGCTGGGCAGTTTTTTAAACGGGTGGCGGATTTGGGAGGGGGCGCTGACGATAGTAGTTCCAACACAGAGGAATCCGCAACCTCAGAAATTCCCAGCACCACTTACACCCGAACCGATTCACAAAGAATAGCTCCGGAAGGACAGGTTTTATTTTCACTCGCAATTATCGCCGACTCCCACATCGCCAACGACAAGCCTGAATATATAAATAACAAAGAACACCTACGAACGGGGCTATCAAAGGTAAAAGAGCTTGGTCTTGGCATAGACACGATCGTTCACACGGGCGACATTACAAACTTAGGCGTGCTTGGTGACCTTCAGGAAGCAAAGCAAATCCTAAACGACTCGGGCCTAAAATATTACGCACTTCCCGGAGACAGAGACTTGTTTCAGTCGGTTGGAACCGCGAACTTTTTGAAAGTTTTTGGCGATAGTAAATTTGTTTTTGAAAAAGATGGCGTGAAATTTGTGGGCCTGGACAACAGCGCCAGCTACACCCCAATTTCGCAGGAAACAATGACTTGGTTCAAAAATGAAATAGCGGACGCAGATTTTGTAATATTTTCCCAGCCTTTGTATAGCGATGGGTATTTGCTTTTCAACTATTTATACATGGGAAGTTCGGGGGAAGAGGCGGCTGACGCTTCGCTTGCGGAAAAACAGGCCGAAGTTAAAGCCCAGCGCGATGAGCTTTTAGAGGCGGTACGAGGCTCTAATGTAAAAGCGATTTTGGCTGGCGATCATCATAGGTCAGACTCAGCGGTGGATGCGGAAGAGCCTTCGCTTGAGCATTATGTAATAGGGGCTACTTCTGAAGTGGTTGGCGAATATTCCCAAAGCATTTTACAGCCTCAAAAGTTTGGGGTTTTGAAAGTGTACGAAAATGGTGGGTACATGGTTGAAGATATTCTTTTGTAGTCCGCAAACCCTAGACTTGGCCAAACCCGTTTGCTAGCATTCCCTCATGATTGAAAGATCGTTAGTTTTAATGAAACCCGACGCTGTTCAGCGCGGGATCGTTGGTGAAATTTTGTCGAGGTTTGAGAGAATGGGACTAAAAATTGTAGGGGCGAAACTTATTCAGGCAGGAGAAGAATTAAGTAGGAAGCACTACAACCACGACGATGAGTGGGCCGTTAAGACCGGCATGAAAAACCTAGAAGAGTGTGATGAGTACAACCTAAATCCGGTGGAGATATTTGGCACAGACGATGCAAAAGAGATAGGAAAGATGATAGATAAGTGGAGTGCGTTCTTTATTTCTTCCGCCCCTGTTTTAGCTTTAGTTTTAGCTGGCCCCAATGCCGTTCAAAGAATCCGCGACCATGTTGGCAAGCTTTTCCCCTTTGCCTCGCCTCCAGGAACAATAAGAGGTGATTACGGTTTAGATTCAAGCCCTGTGACAATGAGAAGAGGAAGGGTTACTTATAATCTTATTCACGCTTCGGGAACAGTTGAAGAAGCTCAGCAAGAAATAGATCTTTGGTTCAAAAAAGACGAGCTTTTGGATTATAAGAGAATCCACGAGGATTTGTATAAATACTAATTAAGAGTTGAAACCAATGTACGCGAGCCAAACCCCCATGAACAAAAATACCACAAGAAGTATTTGATACCACCCGCTTTTTATAATCTTGCCGGAGGATTTTGTAATAGCGTTTGGTGCAAAAAGGCGCACCCCACCCTTAAAGACAGTTAACCAACCCAAAAGTGTGATAACTCCTCGCCAGCTCGGTTCCCAAACGTTATGACTTACAACAAGCATAAGGCCGAGAATTAGAATAATTGCGCCTGAAGAGAACAGGAAGAGGCGATTATCGTTTTTGGAAAACTCCTTAACTAGTTTTTCGACCTCGTCCCGATGCGTAAGAACCGCTAGACAAACTATAACAAGATAAAGCCCCAAAACTTTTGCGAGAAATAGTGATAACTCCATATAATTATATTAGCATCTTCTACCTATCTTTAGAAAATTTAGTATACAGCCATAGTGTGGGCAGTACTAAAAACTGAGCCAGTAGTAGAGTCTTAGCCACCCCAATCTTATCAGCCAGCAGTCCAAATACTGTGGCACAAACTACATAAAAAGCGTTGCCAAAAAGTGAGTTTAGCGAGGCCATCGTAGCGCGCTGTTTGTCGCTAAATTCAAGCTGTAGCAAGGTGTTTTGAGCCACCTCGGCAGGTCCGTAAAAAATTGACCCCAGCGCCATTAAAGGCGGCGACATAATTGTAGGAAAAGCTAAGGCACCAATATTAATAATCCGGCCAAACACCCTGTCAATTATTATTAGTCTTATTGCCGAAAATCTTTTTATAACCCTTCCACTTAATCTATAACTTATGGAACTTATTAGAAAATTAGCGGATACCATAAAACTCACTGCCCACACTGGTAAAAGCGTATTGTAGAAAAGTGCAAACAAAGGCCAGCCAGCTCCACCACCTTGGGAAATAATCCCAGCCAGGCTTAGACGTCTCATTTGAATATTAGCTCTGAACAAATTCAGCGCCTCCTTTAAATGGGCGTACACGTTTCCCACCCCAGGTCTTTTGTTTGAAGGCTCGCTAAATTGAAAACTTAATCCAACTCCGAGAAGCTGGGGTATTACCGATAGCCACATTAACAATGGCACCGACCATATTGCTATTATTCCTCCCACCACGCCGCCTACCAGGAAGGCAAATTCCATGCTTGACCTAACCTCACCCAACTTTTGATCGTATTTTTCCTTTTCGCCATCCCCATCCAACGACTCGTACAAAAGCGCTTCGTTGTTTCCGCTGAAAAATGCCTCGCTAATGCCTACAAACATTGCCCCAAGCGCCAACATTAGGTACGAGCTACCAATTGCGAATGACAATACTGACATTAAGCTCAAAATGGCCCCAATTATTAAACACTTCCTCCTTCCCAAAGTATCCGAAAATACTCCGGTTGGAACTTCCATTAAAGCGAGTGAAATTTGAACAATTGAGAACAGGCTTATTCCGACTGCGTACGAGCCGGTAACCTTGGCAAAGTAAACCGATATGATTCCTGTAAATAGTTTGGTGTAAATCAGGAAGTTAAATAGCGGCATCAGCCTTATATTTTTTTGTAGTTGTTTTTTATAAAACATATTTTTTACCCACGAAAAAACCAGCCTACGACTGGTGTTTAGTTCAACTTTATTAATTAATTTTTTTGGAAAAGCGGTCTACTAAAACACCAGCCCTCCAGCTTGTGCCGGAGTAGCTCGAAATTGGTGTTTTAGTTCAATATCATGGGAAAGATTATAGCATGGGGTAACGAAGCGTCAATACTATGAGTTGTTTGGCGGAGGGGGTGGGATTCGAACCCACGTGCCCTTGCGAGCGCATAGTTTTC
>CAZGUN010000003.1:0-23876 GCA_964529125.1 uncultured Candidatus Saccharibacteria bacterium | reverse complement strand
TTATTAACTTTTCTACGCCTTCGGCAGAAGCTTCACTAATTAGTTGGGCGGGTGTTTTTCCATATCTCTTATCAGGGACGTGGCAGTGTGTGTCTATTAGCATTGTGACCTAATTCTACCGTAAGTTTGACCCCACCTCCCTAACCATATAAAATTTGCACATGCTCAAGATGCGCAAGACTCTAATACTTTTACCCACAATTACTCTAGCTATTGTCATTACACTTTTTCTAGGTTCCTCATCTTTTGCCCAAGACTCAGCTTTTAGTAACTTGGCCGACGAAAAAAATTTGAACAGAGAATTTCTATCCCCAAGAGGTCTCAAACGAGCCGATTATCTCTCTTCACGTGGGGAGTACACAGATTTGCGCAGCGAACACGACCAATCCTTTGGAACAAGAAAAACTGAACTTGCAGCTCAGATGTTAGGTAGAGCTAAAGATGTTTTAACAGCGAAACTCGGGGCAACCAGCACTTATTTAGAAAATCTTTATTCCAGAGTTGCGGAAACTGGTAGAGCTTCGGAAGCAACTCTTGCGGCACTTAATAAAGTAAAAAATGACTTTGTAGCGTTAGCTTCCGGTTTTGAAACAAAAATTGAAGAGGCCGAAACCTTAGCCGACTTAAGGGCCGTTTCCATAGAAATAAATACAGCGATTCAAGCCGCTATAAACGGTTCGCGACAAGCACTCACTACCCTAACTGTTGCCCGTGGTGAAAGCATGATCGAAAGAATAGAAGAGCGCGCGGTTGTAGTTTTGGAGCACATCAACGCTTCCGCCGATCGAGGTGGCGATGTTGAGGGGGTACAAGAAACATATAATGCCGCGATGTTAAGTCTTGAGGCGGCCAAAGAAACGTACGCGGCTATTAATGCGGACACAACCAGTACACCAGATTCTTTGAAAGCTAGACTTCAACAGGCCAATCAAAATTTGCGAAGCGCTTACGAAGGTTTAAGTAGCGTGCTAGAAGATTTGAAAGTTTTGTATAGTCAAAGTCCGTGGCAAATTGATAGAAGTAAATTTGAAAGATAATATGGCAGAAGAAATTAGAGGTCAAATTCCACAAATAGGAAACGAACCGCCGGTTAACCCGACGCCGCCTACACCAAAGTTAGCTCAGCCAGAGCCTGAACTCTCATTACCGGCGGGAGTTCCAGTTGATGTAGTTCCTGTAGTTCCAGTTCCACCGACAGAAACCCCGACCGAACCTGTGCCTATCCCACCGGTTTCTTCCTCACCTCCCACTATGGAATCCGGGCCTCCTAACGTTTTCCAAAAGCCAAATCTGGCAAGATACGGGGCACTTGGTCTTATCGCGGTGTTAGTAATTGCCGGAGTTTTAGCAGGTTACATGCTTTTGCGGGGCATGACTGTTCCAAAAGAGGTTCCAATGGTCGTAGAGGTTCAAGAGTCAACGGAAACTACTACAACGCAAACGGGACAGGGTGCAGATACAACCAGTCTGGACGCACTGGAGAAAAACTTTGGTGAGGTGGGTGTGCAACTTGGAACTTTGGAAGAAGATACAACTTTTGAACAAGACGCAAACCTAACTTCGCCGGAATTCTAAACTCTTATCTCGACTTTCCAAGCTGAAAACCTAACACTACGCATAAAAGTGAAAACAAAATTAAATTTAACACAGTCCCAAGATTAAAAGCTCGCAAACCAAGAATTCCCGCCACGAAAAATCCAAGTAACACAGACCACTTTAAAGACTTTCTGTACAAAAATCGTAAGTTCGCAAATTCTGGTGCCTTTTTGTGGAAAATAAGATAAAAGGGGAGGGATAGGGTTAGAGTGAGTGCAACTAAAAATACCAACAAAAACAATAAAATTACCCAAGTGTTGTCTGGGGCTTTGCCAACCAAGATTTTTAGAAGCGCCCACCATAACAGCGCAGCGAAAACCAGCACAGTGTAAAGGAATTTAGGCATGTTTAGATTGTAGCATCGAGTTTGACTTTCAAAGATCACACGCGGTACACTACAGGCCTATTGAATGCAAACTACCCAGGAGACGGAGGAGACCAATGGCCACAGGGAAAGTTGTTGATCAGGCGGAACTTCTCGTAAATCTGCGTGCTTTTCTTAACGCCGTGTACCTTGATAAGGAGGCGATTGAGGGAGCAGATCTGCCGGAGCTAATTGACGAGATTTGGGCGGACGAACAGGTTGTCGCAAGAACTCAGATCAGTACGATATTTTCTGAAAAAGAGGCTCGTTACCTTAAAGCTGCTTTCGACGCGCGCAGCAAAGGTCGCGATGACTTAGAAAGATTCTTGCGGGGAGGGGGACAAGATGGTAGCGACAACAAACCCTAAGGTAGTGGATAAGAAGGCACTTGAGGAGAAGTTACGTGCCTTCCTGGAGGCCAGGTATGCAGAATCGGAATCTAGGAATTATGGTTGGCTTCCCACGCGTAGGCAGCCGGTTGAGAATATGGGTTTGAAGGAGCTTATCGGCATAGCTTGCAGGAACAGCTCCGGCCTTAAAGAGAGCTCAGCATTTTCGGGCGAAGAGCGCGCTTATCTAGAAGAAGCTTTGGAGCTTCTGTCCCAAGAGGGCGGTGAGAAGAAGCTAGCAATATTTCTATTTCTCCTAGACAACGATATCAGAAGTAAGGAGGACATAGGGCTTCTGAACCACCTGCACAAGTTTCTTGCGCGGATGTTAGATGGAAAAGTTAACACCGCGGGAAAATCCATCGAGGATCTCATCGGGATAATTCTGGAAAAGAACCTAGCGTATTGGAATCCTAGATATTTTCCTAAACAGGAAATTGCCCGCATCGATGAAGCAAAAAAGAAACGGAAGGAGGCTCAGGTTTGAATGGCCCGGACAATCGCAATTTGATTGTTCGGGCTATCTTCGTTTTTAGAGAGCCTTCTGTTAGAATGATTAGCATGACCCCCGCACAAACACTTATTGTTTTCGCTTTACTTTTAGGCGGCGCCGTTGTTGCCGTTATATATTTTATTTCCTCACAACTAAGATCGTTAAAAACAGATTTGGGTGGAAAAGGCTCAGATCCGGCACTTCTCGAGTTGTTAAAAGATATGCGCGGTTCGGTTGATAAGTCTTCCGAAAGCATGGAGCGCCGTCTAAAGGATCAGCGCGATTCAATGGACAAGCAAACCAAAATTATTTGGGAACGTTTGGATAATGCGGCAAGAGTTATTGGCGACGTTCAGAAAAACTTGGGCGGTTTGGAAAAATTCGGGCGCGATGTGGAAGATTTAGCCCATGTTTTAAAATCGCCAAAACTAAGAGGAGGTTTGGGCGAGCAGTTGTTGTACGAAATTTTAACTAATTACCTTCCTAAAGACTTGTATCAAATCCAGTATAAATTCCGTGACGGCGGCATTTGCGACGCGGTGATTTTTTTGGACAAGGGAATTATTCCCATTGATTCTAAGTTTTCGATGGAAAACTTTAAGGCGATGGTTTCGGCCGATGGGGATATAAACAAAGCCACCGCGAAAAAAGAGTTTATAAAAGATGTGAAAAAAAGAATCGATGAAATTGCGGACAAATACATTTTGCCGGAAGAAGGAACAACGGACTGGGCGGTAATGTACATTCCATCTGAGAACTCTTTTTACGAACTAACGGTTAATACGCCAGAAGTTGCGGATTATGCGCAGAAACGAAGCGTGTTTTTAACTTCACCAAACACTTTTACATATTTTGTGAAAACAGTGATGGTAGCAAACAGACAAAATTAACTAGCCGAACACGCCGGGGAAATTTTGCGTGCATTAAGTGGAATACGAACGGAAGCCGCGAAATTTGATACAGAACTTGGGGTTTTAGATGGCCACATTAATCGAACCTCAAAGGCGATGGACACGGTGCGGGGTAAATTTGGAAAATTGTTTGGAAAAATAGAAGCAGTCCAGGCTCTCGAAGGAGACGAGCCTGAACAGCAGCCGAAGCTTTTGGAGGACTCCACCGAAATCTCATAAGCTATAATGCCTAAGATGAAGCTAAACCTCGATCAAAAAAAAGCCGTGGAATTTGGCAATGGGCCGCTGCTAGTGGTTGCTGGAGCGGGAACCGGGAAAACCAGTGTTATTACCCAACGAATAAAATATCTGATTCAAAAACAAAATATTGCCCCAAAAGAAATTTTAGCCTTAACTTTCACTGAAAAAGCTGCTGGCGAAATGTTAGACCGGATTGGCGATGTAATGCCTTTGGGTTACGAAGAGCCTTGGATGGCTACTTTTCATTCTTTTGCCGATAGACTTTTGCGCGCCGAGGGTTTGGAAATTGGTTTGGATCCGTCGTTTAAAATTCTTGCATCCCCTCAACAGTGGATTTTATTTCGCAAAAACCTTTTTAAGTTTGAGCTTAAATATTTTCGTCCTCTGGGAAATCCAACAAAGTTTATTTCCGCAATTCTAAAATTTATCTCACGCCTACAAGATGAAAATATTTCGCCAGAAGAATTTGCAAAGTTTGCGAAAAGTTTTAAGGGAGAAGCGGAGGAAAAATTGCGATGGCAGGAATTAGCAAAAACTTATCAAAAATATCAGGAGCTAAAAATAGAGGCGTCAGCAATGGATTTTGGAGACTTAATAGTTTGGGCAATTAAACTTTTTAACGATCGTCCCGCCATTTTAAAAAAATATCGCGAACAGTTTAAGCATGTTTTGGTTGATGAGTTTCAAGACACAAACCATGCTCAGTATGAGTTAATAAAACTTTTAGCACCCGCCAAAAAACTAACTGATCGAAGTCTGCTTGTGGTCGGAGATGATTCCCAGTCAATTTATAAGTTTCGTGGCGCGGCCGTTTCAAATATCTTGGAATTTATGAACGATTACTCAGACGCCAAAACAATTACACTTTTGAAAAATTATCGTTCGGGCCAAACAATTCTCGATCCCGCTTACAAATTAATTCAGAACAATAATCCAGACACCCTTGAAGTAAAACTTGGAATTTCAAAAGAGCTTAAAAGCCTGGTTGATGAAGTTTCTGCAAAACCTGAGGCGTTTTTCATGGAGAATGGCGAACAGGAAGTCGATTTTGTAATTAGGAAAATTCTGGAAATTTTAGCCGAAGAAACAACCTACACCTATAAAGACTTTGCGATCTTAGCCCGCGCCAACAGCCAGCTAGACCCCTTTATTTTCGCTCTACGCCGATACGGCTTGCCTTACCAGCTGGTGGGTAACCGCGGGCTTTATGATCGGGAAGAAGTTCGTGATGTGACGGCACTTCTTAAGGTTATTGTCGACCCGTCCGATGGCCTAAGCCTATACCGGGTTCTAAACATCGACTCATTCGCAATTCCAGTTAGCCTTATTTCCGAGTCCCTTTCATTTGCGCGTGCGGAAAGGGTTCCGTTGTGGAAGATTGTTTCCGAAAATCCAAAAGCCGAAACTTTCACGGCAACCATTAAAAAGTTTCAGGATCTTGTTACAAAACTTTCCCCAAGCGAATTTGTTCACCGCGTGGTTACAGAAATAAATTATCTCTCCCAATATCTCAAAGAAGAAACGATTGAAAATCAGATGAGTATTAGAAATCTTGATCTCTTTCTAAATATCGCAAAAAGTTTTGAAGTTGTTTTTAGATCAGATACAAAAGAAATGCCAACAATTGTAGATTTCGTTGATTATTTGGATTTGCTTATAGAATCGGGAGATAACCCGGCGCAGGCTGAACTTCAGGACTTTGAGACGATAAACCTTATGACTGTGCATGCAAGCAAGGGTTTGGAATTTCCCGTGGTTTTCATGGCAAATCTAGTTAGCGACAGATTTCCAACTCGCAGCCGTAAAGACACAATTGACCTTCCCGACGAGATTATTAAGGAAACTCTGCCGGTTGGGGACTCTCACTTGCAGGAAGAGCGAAGGCTTTTTTACGTTGGTATGACAAGGGCCAAGAAGTATTTGTTTTTGACTTTAGCGAAAAATTACGGAGGCGTTCGTGAGAAAAAGCCCAGTGGATATATTGGTGAGACTGGTGTAAAAGTTAAAGAAATTTCTGTTGAGGATTTGAAAATTGGCCAGTCCCAAATCGGACTTTTTGGATTGGAAAGTGGCTTTCGTGAACCAAAAGCCGAAAAGATCAAAAACTTTGTACCAAAATCACTAAGCTATTCCGCGATTAACACTTACGAAGAATGCCCGCTTAAATATAAATACTCATATGTTCTAAACATTCCGCAGGCTCCAAGCCACGCCTTAACTTTTGGAGATACAATTCACAAAACTTTGAAAGAATTTCACAGTAGGCTCTTGTTTGGCCCCGTTTCATATGACGAACTCTTGGAAATTTACGCAGACAATTGGGATCCAACAGGGTACCTAAGTGCGGAACATCGTGAAGAGCAATTTGAAGCAGGCAAAAAGCTTTTAAAAAATTATTACGATCAAAGTGAAAACCTGCAGGCCAAGCCCGCAGAACTTGAGAAATGGTTTAATATTTGGATCGATGGAATAAGGTTCAACGGCAAAATTGACCGTATTGACAAGCTCCCAGGCGGGGGAATTGAAATTATTGATTACAAAACCGGAAACCCTAAAGACCAAAAGCACGTGGACAACGATGAACAAATGTCATTTTACTCAATTGGCGCAAAAGAAGCCTTAGGTTATGAACCCAAAAAACTGACGATGTACTTTTTGGAAAGTGGGGAGAGGTTTTCCACAACCAGAACCCCCGCCCAGCTAGCTGAGAAAAAGAAAGAAGTTTCAAGAGTTGTAGATAAAATTAAATCAGGAAAGTTTGAAGCATCTCCCGGTATGCACTGTAACTGGTGTCCATACCGAGAGATTTGTCCGTTTGCGTTTAAAGGTTAAGCTATTTCTCCCACGCTCCCCACATCGGGTTGTGTTCTCTGTAGTGGTTGTATTTGGGAGGGGCCTTACCTTTTTCCGGCCAGTATTCTTCTTGCCCCACCAACTCGGCCACTTCATTTAACCAAGCTCTAACATGTATTATAGTTTTGGTGCAGGCATCCTTGTCTAACGCCTCGATAAAAACTATCATTTCTTCCCAGTTATTTCCTGGAATTGCGAGCCTGCTGTGTGAGGGTATAAGACTTACAAACTTTACCCGACCTTTTTGCGGTCTCATTACTCCCGCAATCACAGTATTCATAGGTTCCGACTTGAGGCGAAATTTCGCGATAAGAATAGCTTTCACTTGGTCTCCTCCGGCTCTAGCTAGTTAAGTATTTAGCCTATATTTCGACTACAACGGGATTGTAGCATAAACTTTTCCCAGCAATTTCAACACTGGAGACAGCAGTTTTATGTAAGGGTAAGGAAATTGTACCCGCTCCCCGCCAAACTTTTCTTTAAAATAACTAAACCCGCCCCATGTTTTTGTGAAATGCGGGAATCTATCATCATCCACACCCTCCATGTCCAAAACTTCATAACCGTGTGCCTTAAAATATAAAAATTGCTGCCAGAAAAGTTCATAACCCCAACGCCCATGCCTACCCCTATCACTCGTACCTCCGTGTACAAACCAGATTCCCTTACCAAATCCAAAAGAAAGATTACCCACCATAATTTCACCGTCCGGGTTTTTTGCTAGCGACAAATAAGACTTATCGCCAAAGATTTCAACTTTCTTTTTTAAATCCTCTAATGTAGGTGGCGTTACTTTTCTAGCCCTTTGAGTCTGCTGCGAAAGTTTTACGAATTCTTTCAAAAACGCCTCGTTTGGTCTTTGATAAATTTCAATCTTCGCACCCTCCCTCCGCGCCCTCCTTGTCAAATATTTTGCACTTTTGGAAACACCGGCCCAAAGCTCTTCCTCGCTTTTAGTTAGGTCTATAAGAATTGTAGATGGGGGAGATAGCGGGTGATAGCTTTTCTTGTACCCAAGTCTTTCCAGCAGCTCAACATTTTGCCCAAGCCCAGGTTCTATTTTAATAAACATCGCCCCATCTTTTTTGCAGATCTCCTCAATTTCATTTAAATCACTTTCCGAAAGTACCGGGGGCTTTTGAATTTTGGTCACGGTTCCAATAAAAGTTTCAAGTAGTGAAATTTTTGTGCCGTTGGAAGTAGCAACACATCTCCATCCGAGAGTCTCTAAATACTTTTGCCACTCATCAGATTGCCTAATATCCAAAAGCTTCGCAAACTTTGTTGCTGGGGTCATTTTAGTAATTTGAGAATTTTCCATCGCAGAATGTTTGCGGTGTTAAATAATGTGTATACCGAGTCGTTTAAGACAAAATCACACGAGTCAATGTAGCGAACAAACTTACCGCCGAAACGCATTTTAAACTGAGTGAAGCCAAACCACGGATCGCTTTCATCATTAGGAATTTCAGCCGCGCCCCACATGTCAAAGACACTGCAGCCGAGCCTTTTACCAAGCCTAATAGCTTCCCAGGCAATTAAGGTGCTCCCCATCAAATTTTTCTTTTCTTCGGATGAACCACCAAAAGGGTAATACAGCACGTTTTCGTAAACAAATAACATCCAGGCAACTAAAGGCGTACCCTCGTGCTTCGCAATTAAAATCGTGCACATTTTCTTTTCACCTAAGATTTCCCAGATTCTTTTGTAATAATTCTTTGAGTGAATGTAATATTTTTGGCGTTGTGAGGTTTCATTTAATAAGTTGTAGAAAATATCAAAGTCCTCCTCACTTTCCGCCTCATAAACTTCGACACTGTTTCTTTGGGCATACCCAATGTTGTAGCGATGTTTTTTATGCATGTTTTCTAAGAGTTTTTCTTCGGGAGATGCTAAATCTAAAATAATATTGCTTTTTGCGAAAGTGTCCCGCGGAGGTTTTTTGCAGCCGTGTTGTTTAAAAATTTCTTCGGCCCTCGTTGCTTCAGCTGAGCCCGCAATTACGTTTGGAACGTCAAAATTTATCGCAATGCAATTATTTTCTTTCAGCGAACCTTCAAGCGCTTCCCAGTTTATCTTTTCGGGATCAACTTTTGGAGAGTAGGCGTAAAAGTACCTCGAAAAAGGAATTTCGTGCTTTGTGTATTGAATTTCGCCAGCCCTAATAGCTGGTGTTCCCACTCCAGATTTAAATTGCCCCCACTCCGGGCTTTGGACTACGTGCATGGGGAGAGTATAGCATCGGGACAAGCTCCTAAGTTGATTTTTCGGCAAATATGGGTTATTGTTAGCCTTAGCTTAGGTAATAATTTACCACGTTTGGAGCGGGGTAAAGAGAGGAAACGTTCGGTGTATCCTAAGCGCAGCACCGGACAAGACTAACAGGTCCGTGCGCTGGCGAAAAAGGTCATCGTACGGGCCTTCTATTTTGTCTAACAAACCATGCAAGGAAAAAGCTTTTTAATCTTTGGTTTAATATCCGCCTTAATTCTTATCGGAGTCATTTATTCCGCTTTAAGACACAAACCCGCCGAAATCACCCAAGTTTCAGAAACAACCGAGTCACAACTCGATCAATCTTTGCTAGAATCTGTTAAGGAACCCATGGAAACAACTGACACCCCAAAACAATACTCAACCCCACCCGTCATGCAGCTCACAGAAGGAGTTGATTACAAAGCAGTGCTACACACCTCAAAGGGTGACATTACACTAGATCTTTTTGAACAGGAATCGCCGGCAACTGTTAATAATTTTGTTTTCCTGGCCAAAGAGGGTTTTTATAACGGAACAATTTTTCACAGGGTAATTAGTGATTTTATGATTCAGGGTGGTGATCCAACCGGAACAGGTAGAGGCGGCCCCGGATACGCTTTTGCAGATGAGTTCAACGAAGTTAGCCTAGTTCGCGGATCTTTAGCTATGGCAAACTCTGGCCCTAACACAAATGGTTCACAGTTTTTTATAGTTACGGCTGAAGCTACACCTTGGCTTGATGGCATGCACACAAACTTTGGAACAATAACTGAAGGTATGGAAATTGTTGCCGCAATAGAGGGTTCGCAAACCGATTCAGGTGACAAGCCCTTAGAAGACATTGTTATTACCAGCGCTGAAATTATCGAAGAATAGTAAAAAACTTTAGCCAATCTTCCCAGTTATAATCCTGCGGCCGTAAACTCCCGTTAATTTCCGCGCGGTTAAGTTCGTCCTGATAAAAAATTTTGTTTAACATCTTGCGCGGGTTTGAAAAAGCCTTTTTCAAAAATCCCTCATACTTTCCTACACCCAAGTTTTCCGCCTCAACCCGCTTTACTAATTTAACTATTCCACCGTCAACTTCTGGTACTGGAGAAAAATCTGTTTTATCAACAACGCCTAAATCCTCAGTTTCAAAAAAAGTTTGGATCAAAACCGACAAATAAATCGAGTCTGGGCTTTTGGCCAGAATTTTTTGCGCAACTTCCTTTTGAACCAAAAGTACGCAAGTTTCCGGGCGTGGACGCATTCGTAAAATTTCATAAATAATGGGCGAAGTTATGTAGTAGGGAAGCGAGCCTAAGATTTTAAAATCTCTGCCTTGAGAATGAAAAGTTGGAAGCCAGTCTAAAACGTTAGCTTCAAAGATTTTTAGATTTTTAGCATGCGAAAACATATTTCGCAATTTATCAACAAAACGAAGGTCAATTTCCACGGCTTCAATTTCCACGTCTGAATTAGCAAAGCGTGACTCCAGTTCCAGAGTCAGCGAACCAAGTCCGGGGCCGATTTCTACGAGCGTTTCGCCTTCCTGCATTTGGAGGGCATCGACCATTTTTACCACCGCTTGTTTGTTAGTTAAGAAATTTTGTCCAAGTTTTTTATTGGGGGAGAACATAGTGAGATTATATTACAATTTCAAATTAAAAAAATTACGGCGGGCTAAGATAGACGCATCTTAACCCACCGTAAGTGTAAAAAGGCGAAACTTCTACTCCTCGATGATCCGAGCCTTAAGTAGACGCCCAATGCTTTCCAATGCCTCCTTCTGCGTTGTTCTGCAGATGTTTTGGGGTTGCACGTGATTTCCAGGTCTTACTAAATAACCGCTTACAGCCCGAAAACTGGCAACAGGAGCATAAGTTGGAGTGCAGGTGACCGGAATACGATTTCCATCGTCTAACACAGCAAAAAGTGCCATATAACAACCTCTTTCTTGTTTTGTTAGGATTTGCTTTATTTAGCAGCAAAATCATATCATGGACATTAGTGGAACGCAAACTGGATTGACACAAACCAGACGCTATGGGATAATGCTTCTAGATTTTCAAATCACCAGAATCCAAAGAGACAACAATAGAAATATAGAAAAGGAGGAATATGGCTTGGAATCATGCATGGTATGGTCCAGACGCTTGGGGCGGGCAACTTCTAAAAACGCTCAGCTTTGTTGAGCAGGAGAGCGAGCTGAAAAGCCCCTTTCCTCAACAACTGGACGTTGTGTTTTGTTCCCAACACCCGGGTGGAAGTTCCCAAACAGTGCGTAGTATCGCCAATCAGATGAGCGATGCAAAGTGGAAAAACGCCCTGACCGGCTCGCGCATTTCGGATGAGGGTATTGTGCACATCGCCCTTTTTCTGAATGGGCAGAATGCGCCGTACCATCTTTTGCCCGTTCTGCCTGAACAGGCGGAGGAGTTGAAAAAGCGTGTTTTAGCAGCTTTGCGCCCCATGGCTTCAATGAACGGGACGGCTGTTAAGGATGCGATGCAGCATGTGGAGAAGTTGCTGAAGAAGGAGGGGTTACATGTGTAAACACACGCCCGTCCTAATGACTAAAGAGCTAACAAGTCTATACGATTGTTGGCTCTTTTTGCTATTTGACAGGTATGGCTATAGGGTATAAAATTGTGTACATTGTTCCACTTTGCTGTGCTCCAGAGGAGGGAGCTAGCCATGTTTGGAAAAGGATTTAGAAGTAGAGGTCGTGGATGGGGAGTTTTTCGGCTTGTAATCTGTCGTTCGTGTGGCGGCCAGATCGTGGCTGATGGGAATGGTAAGTACATATGCCCGAAAGACGGATGCCCCAGCTCCAACCAGGGATAACGGCCAACGCCTGAAATCCCAAGAATAGCGTAGGACACCAACACGTGTGTGCCCCACGCTATTTTTTTGCCTTTTTAATCTGGCTAACTTTACTCCGGTGCGTTAGTCAAAAGATAAATATCTGTGTATCCCGTTCGCCACTCACCTTTGGAGGCATCTACATACCCCAAATCTATTTTATCGCCCTTTATGGCGCCCCCAATATCTTCAGCCCTACACAAACCATACCCGTCAACATAAAAATTTGTTCCTAGAGGAATAACTTTCGGATCTGTAGCACACACACCTTTTACAACTTCCGTTCCGCTGAAAGTCCGGCCCCAACACCCCTCACAGTTCGCATCGTATTTTGTTGCCCAAACCCGCATCTTACGCCAATACTTAACTCCTCCAACATCAGGAGTCATGTATTCGTGCCAAACAACTTTTGTTCCGCGTGCGACTTTTTCCGGAGTAGGCTCATTAATCGTTGTGCTTACTAGCTGCATGTCTATTTCTTCATCAAGCCAATAAGTTTGCAAATACGTTAAAGTTTTTGTTCCTTCCACGCCTTCAACCAAAGTCTCCTCCACGCCGTATTCCACTTCGTCATTATCTTCATACTCGGTTGGAAAAGGAATTGCTTCTTGCTCCAGAATCTCTTTTTGATCAAAGGCCGTTTGGGTTTGGATTTTGGTTGGATGTTTTACTGCGGCTTCGTTGTAACTTTCTGTTGAAGCGCCCAAAACTTCGCCTTCTACTCCAGGCAAGCTGGAAGTGCCGGCGAAAGCGGCTAGAAGCATAAAGAGAAAAAGGATTCTGTGTTTCATGGCTTTGTAGGTGGTCTAATCCCAGCTAAAGTTGTTTCTATCGTATTCTAAATCATCCAGGAACTTTTCGACAAAGTCGTTGGTGCGTTTAAATTCATCCCCATACCCCTGATGTGTCACTAGTTCTTGAGGAATTTCCGAAATAAAACGGCTTGGGAAATTTGACTGAACACTTCCAAAATAAAGCCGCGATTGTGCGTTAGTTAAAAACACTTTTTCCTGAGCACGGGTAATCGCAACGTAACAAAGTCTGCGCTCCTCTTCCAGCTCGTCCAGATCCATTTGTGACTGGGCGTGCGGAAACAAACCTTCTTCCATCCCAATTATAAAAACGATTGGAAACTCTAAGCCTTTCGAAGCGTGAACCGTCATTAAAGTTATAACACTTGCATAATCGTTGCTTGGTTTATCGGAACTTTCTATAAGCGCGACATTTTCCAAGAATTCTTCTAAATCAACAAATTGGGTTGCTACAGAGCGCAACTCTTTTATGTTTTCTATTCTGATTAGGCCTTCTTCGGTACCGTCCTCAAGCCACTTCAAGTAACCAGTTTTTTCTAAAACCTCGTCCATCAGCTCAACAGTTGAATATAAGTCTTTTTCCTCGACCCACTTTTTAACTGGAAGTTTGGTTTTTTCTTGAATCGTATCCAGACGCCAACCGTCCGTTTTTATTGTTGCTACGCTTTTATCTCCAAGTCCGCGCGGCGGAACATTAACTATTCTTTCCCATGAAACCGAATCTTTTGGATTATGAATTACCCTTAAAAACGCAACTACATCTTTAATTTCTTTTCGCGAATAAAACCTTAGTCCTCCAACAATTTTGTATGGAATATTATTTTTAATTAAGTGTTCCTCAATGTTTCGCGACTGGGCGTTGGTTCTGTATAAAACTGCAATATCAGAAAACTTTTTACCTCCAGCAAGTTCACGTAAAATCTCATTAATCACAAATTCTGCCTCGTTTCCTTCGTTTCTTCCCGTGTAAACCAAGACTTTGTCCCCGCCTTTTTTATCTGTCCATAAATCAAGCGGAATATGCGAAGAATTATTTTTTATAATATTTGTTGCGCTATCTAAAATTATTTGAGTTGAACGGTAGTTTTGTTCCAGATTATAAATTTTAGCGTCTGGGTAATCCGTTTGAAAATTTAAGATGTTTCTATAATCCGCGCCTCTAAAGCTATAAATTGCCTGAGACATGTCGCCCACCACAAAAAGATTTTTGTGTGAGTCGGAAAGCTGGCGGGTCAAAACATACTGCGCCTTGTTTGTGTCCTGATATTCATCAACCATAATGTACTGCAAATTCTTCTGAAAAAGCTCCAAAACCTTTAATTCCTGGTTAAAAAGATTCACAGTTTCTACGAGAAGGTCATCAAAGTCCAGCGCGTCATTTTTTCTCAGACGTTTTTGATATTCCGGGTAAACTTTTGCCACTGTTCTTTGAAAGTAACCATGTGCAAAGCCTTCGTACTCTTCATGTGAGATTAATTCTGACTTTGCTGAGGAAATTGTTGATAAAATTGCGCGTGGATTAAATTGTTTTGAATTAATTCCAAAGTCTTTAATAATTTGTTTAATGAGGGATTCCTGGTCATTCGTGTCGTAAATAACAAAAGACGGAGGAATGCCAATGTGAAACCCATGCTTGCGAAGGATTTTGGAACAAATTGAATGAAAGGTTCCGCTCCAGGGGAGTTTTTTTGCCACCGAGTCTTTGCTCGCTATGCTTACCTCCGCCAGCAGCTTATTCACTCTTTCCTTAATTTCACCCGCGGCCTTGTTCGTAAAAGTTACGCACAAAATGTTTGTTTCTGGAATATGATGGTGTTCAATAAGATAAGCGACGCGATGTGTTAGTACACGGGTCTTTCCGCTTCCCGGTCCTGCCACAACAAGCGCTGGACCATTTAGGTGTTTCACGGCTTCAATTTGTTGGGGATTGAGGTTTTCGAACAGGTTTGTAGTTTTTTCGGGCACGTTGAAATGATAACACAGCCAGTTTGACTTATAGCTGGCCACGATGTAACTTTTGCTAAATAGTTAAATTTAGCTACTAGCCGGAGGAGATATGCTAACGCCAGGAAATGATTTTGGTTTGACGAGTTTGCAGGTTTTGTCTGCAGTGAAGGGTCCACTTGCTCCAGGCGCTCAAGCCGAGGCTACCATCGTGCTTGATTTTGTGGCCTGCCCGAAAATCACGCAAGGTGTGAGGGTATGTGCCTCGAGTAGTGATGGTAAGGAAACAACGGTTGCTCTTGTGGAGGAATCACATCTAAACTCGGCTGACAATTTACTGCGGACGCTTGAAGAATTTGGTGCGCCGGTCATGGACAGTCAGAAGCAAGAGTTCATAAGAATGGTGAACGAATGTTTAACAGACGTTTTCGTTACCGTTCCTGAGAACGCCTAAGATTAACCTTGCTGATCTGCGCGGAGCTCCTGGTTGCACTTATGTGACCAGGAGCTTTTTGCTAGAGCAAACTATGTTCCACATATATCCCTAAAGTGCTAAACCCATGATCCAGCATTAAGATCATATCCCCTTTTCTATCAATACTGTTCAGAACAACCCCAACCACCTCTTTCCCGCCATTTGCCGCATAAGTTACAAGACTTAAGCCCGCCTCTTCTGTAAATCCCGTTTTAACTCCGGCCACCCCTGGGTACGTAGTTAGTAAATTTGTTTGGTTATACAGGTAAATATATTTGTGCCCGTCGGTTGAGAAAATTTCCTTTTCAACTGTGGCAACAATTTTTCTAAATTCGGGGTTTTTCATTGCATACCTGGTAAGTTTCACCAAATCGGTCGAGGTGCTATACGAACCATCGTCCAACCCGCTTGGGTCCGCAAAGTAAGTGTTTTGTAGGCCCAATTCTTCGGCTTTAAAGTTCATCCACTCAACAAATCTGTCCGAATCTCCCGCTACAATTTCGGAAATGGCGTAGGCCGCATCATTTCCCGAATGTAAAATCATTCCATACAGCAGTTCCTCAAGTGTGTAAGTTTCTCCGCTGCTTATTCCCATGGAATTTTCGCCAACATGCGCGGCGTCCAGTGTAATAAAAACTTTGCTCTCTATATTTTTATGTTCAAGAGCCACAACGGCAGTCATAATTTTTACTAAACTTGCAATTGAGCGTCTTTCATCAGCATTTTTTGAAACTAAAACGTCGCCTGAATTTAATTCCACCAACATTCCGGCTTGTCCGGCAATTAAAGGTTGTTCATAAGTATTATTTTCAGTTTGGGGATTCCAGGTAGGTTCGCCGTCAAAAGAGTTGAGTAGGGTTGCGGTGTACATTTCACGCCCGTCAATCTCGAAATCGTTTACGTAGCCCTTTATTATTTTCCCGCCTCTTGAAGAAAAAATTATAACGAGTAGTAAGCCCGCCACAACGGCCAGAACAAGGTTTATAAAAATTTTCCCGCTTTTCATAGTCAATTTCCAGTGCTTTAACGAGTGTATGTTATCATAGTATAACGATGATAAAGCTTTTAGATTTTTATGCCGAGTGGTGCGGGCCATGCAAAGTCATGACCCCTATTTTTGCCGAAATTGAAAAAGACTTCGCGGGAAAAGTTGAATTTCAGGTAATTGATGTTGATCAGGACATGCAAACTTCTTCCAAGTATGGCGTTTTAAGTATTCCCACCTATGTAATTTTAAAAGACGATAAGGAAGTTGATCGAAAGATTGGCGCAATGCCAAAAGAAGTGCTGACGAATTGGTTAAATTCCCATTTAAATTAGTCTCTACGAAAAATCAAAAAGCTCCAATGATCTTGCGATCCTGGAGCCTTTTAATTATTAATTACCCTTTAGTGCGCAGGTTTTTCCAAAAACCTTCTTGCATCAAGAGTTAGTTTTTTCAACCTCTGCCGATTGTTGTAGGCAGCCTCCTGCTCTGCCGAGAGTTGCTTAATTTGGTTCTCTAGGTTTGGTAGTCCGTGTACTCTGAGCCAACGTTCCGCTTCTTGTCGGGTTGTAGCAACACGGGGCCTCTGATTGGCAAACTCCACATCTACTGTTGTGTAGAGGTTTAGACCCAGTGCCCCCGGCTCGTGCATGAGCAACTCGATGTAGGAGCGCACACGAAACTCGTTTGAGGTCTCATGCCCCAGTGCCCACAGAAGTTTTATGGGAGGAAATTCGGGTCCAGGCTCGCTTATCAAGATCCCAGGTTCCGTGTTACTTGCGGAGGTTAGAACAAACAGCAATACCGGGTGGTATTTAGAGTCCACTTTTTGTGAGCTTTCAATGAGCTGGCAAGCACTATTAAATTCCTCGACGGTATTTGCTGAGGAAATAAACGTGCCTCTTCTGCTGTGAAGGACTTCTCGTAGCGTGTGCCAAACACCACCGATTGTAAATGTACGGCCGTCCCCATTTTCATATTCAAGCACCACATCGCGCCTGCGGTCGGGTGAGACTAGAGCGCTAAGTAGGCTTGAGAAGTAAAAAGCCACATCAGTCTGACTTGCCTTCTGTTTCCAAACATTGTCCTTGGCCATTAGGTCTCCTTTTTGTCGTATTATGGGGGATTTCCCAATCGTGTTCGGTATTGTAACATATACGTATGCCCATCAAAGTTGCGATAAATGGTTTTGGCCGAATCGGCCGTGCTGCCTTTAGAATCATTGGTCAAAGAAGCGATTGTGAAGTTGTAGCGCTTAATGATCTTGGATCAGTTGATAATCTTGCTTATCTTTTAAAATACGACACACCTTACGGCCGCTACGAAAAAGAAGTTTCATCTGACAATTCAGGTTTAATTGTTGGTGGTAAAAAAATTCCCGTGTTTGCAGAAAAGGATCCAGCAAAACTTCCGTGGAAAGATTTAGGTGTTGATGTAGTTTTGGAATGTACCGGAGCTTTTACAAAAGATGGGTCATCGAAAATTCACTTGGAAGCAGGAGCAAAAAAAGTTGTAGTTTCTGCTCCAACCAAAGGTGAAAACGACGACATCCAAACATTTATGCTTGGGGTCAATCACGAAAGTTACCTCGGACAAAACGTAATTTCTAACGCATCGTGTACCACAAATTGTATCTCTCCTGTTGTCTCGGTTCTTCATTCGAAATTTAAGATTCTAAAATCAGTAATGACAACGGTTCACAGTTATACGTCTTCTCAAAGTATTGTTGACGGCCCAAACAAAGACTTTCGCGAAGGAAGAGCGGCGGCACAAAATATAATCCCAACATCAACTGGTGCGGCAATTTCCACAACCAAGGCAATCCCGGAACTACAGGGAATTTTTGATGGAATTTCAATTCGTGTACCAACAGTTGTAGGTTCACTTTCCGATATAACTTGCTTAGTTGGCAAAAAAACTACGGTTGAAGAAGTTAATAACGCATTTATTGAAGCTGCCAAAAATCCGTTTTACAAAGGTGTCTTGGAAGTTTCAAACGAGCCGCTAGTTTCTAGCGACATAATCGGAAACCCACACTCGGCCATTATTGATTTATCTTTTACTCGTGTTGTTGACGGAGACTTGGTGAAAGTTTTAGCCTGGTATGACAATGAGTGGGGTTACGCAAACAGACTTGTTGAAATGGCACTTTTGACAACCGCTTAGAGTTATTAACAAAAAGTGGAAGCCCCTGTGGGTACCTCCACTTTTCGCCCTCACCTTATTCTTTCCCTACTTCTACAAGCTGCCAGGTTCGCACCTTAAGCTCGCTGTCGTAAGAATGATACACAAGGGCTTGTTCAGGGGAGCTGAGCAAAGTAGCCGGGGACTCGCCTTTGGGAAAATGTTTTCCTAGGTACCTTTCCGGGCTCATCTTGCCGTTAGAACGGTTAACGCTTGCTAAATAAAGCCCGTACTTTCCGTTACCCACCCCTGACCGTTTGGGGAGTGTAGAAATGTCCGGTTCCACCATCTGAACTGTCTGCTCCATGTCTACCTCGTTTCTTAGTTTATAGGATTGGCTGCATGGTAAAATAAACTGGCTATGAAGTCAATCTCCGAAGCCGATATTACAACTGGAACCCGCGTTTTTGTACGCTGTGACTTAGATATCGCAATGAAAAACGGCGAGATTAATGAAACCTACAGGTTAGAAGCTGACGTTCCAACCCTAAAACTTATTATTGATAAAGGTGGGATTCCAATTATTGCAGGCCATATGGGAAGGCCTGACGGAAAATACGTAGAAGAATTTTCCACAAAACAACTAAAACCCTTTTTTGATAGCGAACTTGGAGCAGAAAGATATGAACTTTTGGAGAATCTGCGCTTTGACCCTCGCGAAGAAGAAAATTCCGTTGAATTTGCTAAAGAACTTATCGAAAAAACAAAAGCGCAAATTTACGTAAACGAGTCTTTCACGACTGCTCACCGTGCGCATACTTCAACAACTCAACTTCCAAAGCTTTTACCTGCATATGCGGGTCTTAGACTTTTAGAAGAGGTTAAAGTTTTAGGCGGACTTTTAAAAAGTCCCAAACGTCCTTTAGTAATGATTGCCGGTGGTGCAAAACTTGCCACAAAAAAACCTGTAATTAAAAAACTTTTAACTATTGCCGACGAAGTTTTAGTAGGAGGAAGAATTGGTATGGAGTGGGCCGAAGAAAAACCTGCAAACCTACACATCCCAGTTGATTATGTTGATGGCTTTGATATTGGAAAAGAAACCATAAATCAATTTGCCGAAATTGTCGCCACGGCAAAAACCATAATTTGGGCAGGCCCAATGGGAAAATACGAAGATGAGAAGTATATTGTTGGAACCGAACTTTTGGCCGAGGAGGTTATTGCTTCTGACGCCTACACGGTGGTTGGGGGCGGGGATATTATCGCAGCACTACGGGATTTGGAGCTATTGGATTTTTTTGGCTACGTTTCAGTAGGTGGGGGAGCAATGCTTGATTTTCTGGAAAAAGGAAACTTACCGGCTTTGGAGGCCCTTGGTTACAACCCCAAATAACATGGCAAAAGTTTTAAAAGCATCATTTGAAAAAAATTGTATCGGTTGTGAACTTTGCGTTTTGGAAGTTCAGCGTCAGTTAGGAAAAGTTGGGCTTGAGGGCTCACCAATTAGGATTTTCCGTAAAGAGAAATCCGAAGACAAGCTATCTTTTTCCGTGGACATTGACCCGTCTGTCAACGAACTCGACATAGAAAAAGTTCATAACATTTGCCCGGCCCTTGTTTTTACTTTGGAGGATTCCGAGGAGGAGAAGCATGAGCTCGTTAGCTAAAAAAGTTTTGTACATAGATCTTTCCCGCCAGGCGTTTGAAGTTAAATCCCACCCGGATATGAGCGAGTTTATCGGTGGAGTAGGTTTAAGCGCAAAACTAGCTTTGGATTTTGGCGAAGATGGCTTCTTGATTTTTTCGACGGGCCCATTAAACGGATTTTTCCCCTTTGCTTCCAAGACTTCTGTTCTTTTTCGCGACGGGGGCAAGGTTCAGGATACATATTTAGGAGGTTCCTTGTCCACGAGGCTTAGATTTACTGGACTTGACGCCATTTTCATACATGGTGTAGCAAAAGAGCCGGTGGTTTTAGACATTGTTGATGAAAAAGTCTCGTTTAAGTCGGTTGGCGAAGATGTTGGCTCACTTGGGCTTCCCGGAAAAAGAAGCGTTTTGGATTTAGACGAAAATAAAGCTTCGCTAGACGCTTATTTTGAAAGCCCCGACAATATTTTGCACAAGATTTTAATTCAGAAAAATTTAAAGGCAATGGTTGTTACAGGCTCCAAAACTTTTGATATCCCAGACAAGGAAAGATACGAAGAACTTTACGCAAAAATTCTTGCCCGCACGGCAGACCTTACGGTTGAGAAAAGTGGCAAACCTTCCTGCTCCGGATGCCCAATGGGCTGCTTGTATTCAAAAACCGGCGAGCTTGGTGGAGACATTTTGGTTCACAGTTTGGTTGCTTGCACCTTTGCCGAAAAAATCTATTCAGATACAAGTATGGTTTTTTCATGCCTGAATGTTTTGGGTTACGGGTATACTCACGAGGAGATAGAAAACTTCCCCAAGCTTGTCTATGATGTATTGAGTAAACTGGAGGCTACAAGCCTATGAAGATTTTAGTCGCAAACTGGAAACAAAATATGAACCTGGGCGAGGTTGAGAAGTGGCTTTCTGACTTTGCTCCTTTGGCCGCAAGCCTGCCCGCTGGAACAGAAGAAAATATAAGGGTTGTTTTGTGCCCGTCCCACCCGTATTTGCCTGTTGTGGCGGCGTTTGCGAAAAAGTACCCGTGGCTTGCAGTAGGCTCGCAGGATATCTCGCAGTACCCAAACGGAACCCATACCGGCGAGGTCGGAGCCCAGCAGGTGGCCGATTTTGCCAAATACTGCATCGTGGGCCACAGCGAACGTGGTGAAAGCGACGAGGTTGTTCAGCTTAAAATAAACGAAGCCCATGCCGTAGGCCTTATACCCGTCGTCTGCTTTGTTCAACCCGAAAGATTAAATGCCTTAAACTTAGACGGCGGCGCAGTATTGCTGTGGGAAGACCCAGGGAATATCAGCCACGACGGAGTTTTTACACCCAAACCTTCGCAGGAAATTGCCGAAGGTGCCGCAAAGATAAAACAGGATCACCGCATTATCAGCCCCTTTATTTACGGCGGCTCCATAAATAGACAAAACGCCCACGAATTAGCTAATATACCCGAGCTGGACGGTGGGATTGCAGGGGGCGCGAGTCTTGATCCACAACACTTTTTTGAAATAATCCAGGCATTCGCGAAAACAACTTTAAAATGAGATATGTTGATCTTGGAAAAACGGTGGAAAACCACCAAAATAAACGCATGAAGCAAGACGCAAAGAATAAAAGAAGATTCGGCGGCGTGCATATATTTCTTCTTTTGGGTGTTGTGCTTTTAGGGGCTGGCTTAATCTTTTCCAAAAATGTTCGCGCGCTTTTTAATCCGGTATCAATTGTTTCAAATATTATTTCGCCAAACTTAAAAGAAACCGATGGGCGAACAAACATCTTGCTACTCGGATTAGACAGAAGGGCAACACCCACCGACCAATCGATTTTAACCGACACCCTTCTTTTTGCTTCAATTGGCAGAGTTGAGAAAAATGTGGCCATGGTATCGTTGCCACGAGACTTGTGGGTAAAGGCTGACGCTGGCAAGGGTTCGCATTTTATGAAGATTAATGCTGTGTATGCGGTTGATGGGGTTGATGAGTTGGTTCGAGTTACCGAGGAAGTTTTGGGAATGCCGGTTCATTATTACGCGGTTGTTGATTTTAATTTGTTTAAGGATTCAATAAATATTTTGGGTGGGGTAGAGGTTGATATTGAAAACAGTTTTGTTGATTTTGAGTATCCAATAGAAGGTAGGGAAGCCGACTTATGTGGGAGAACTGCTGAGGAGATAGAAAAGATGGAAGGTTATGTCTCGAGTGCAATTTTCCCATGTAGATACGAAACAGTTTCTTTTGAAAAGGGTAAGCAGGTTATGGATGGTGAGACAGCTTTGAAGTATGTTAGGTCACGAAAAGGTTCAAACGGGGAAGGCACTGATTTTGCCCGTTCCCACAGGCAGCAGACTGTTATCATGGCCATAAAAAACAAAATGCTATCTTTGGAAACTTTGATTGATTTGCCAAAACTGGCGGAGCTTTATACAACCTACGCTGACAATGTGGATACGAACATTGGGGTGGGTGAGGTTCAGGGATTTTATTTACTTTCCCAGCAGATTGATTTTAGCTCTGTAAGATCAATTGTCTTGGATGATCGAAGCGCCGCTGATCAAGGCGGATTGTTATACGAACCAACAGACGCAAGTTTATATGGGGGTGCGTATGTTTTGGTTCCGCGCGCTGAGAATTATTCCCAGCTTCACGCGTATATCCAAAGATATATTTTTGGGGAATGACACTTTGCTAACAAAATGATTTATATACTCCACGGCGAAAATCTATCCGCGACTAGAAACTTTATTCTAAAACTTCAAGCAGACAATAATATTAGTTCTAAAAAGGAATTCTTGGTTGAAGACACAACGCCTGGTCAGCTTGCCGATGCGGTGGCTTCAATAGATATGTTTGGTGGGGGCTCAATGGTTATTCTTGATGTAACAAAGGCTGGGCGGACTAAAATGGATGGTTTTGTTGAAGTTTTGGCTGTTATGCCTGGCGAAACCCTTGCGGTGGTGTTTTCGGCTAAAGATCTTTCAAAAGCTAACGCTTTTATAAAAAATGCGCAGAAGATCGGTGCAAAAACCGCGGTTTTTAAACCAATATCGCAGGCAAATGTTTTTAAGTTTGTAGATAGTGTATTTGCTGGAAACAGAAGCGCAAGTTATAGAGAGTTACGATCCCTACTAATTTCTGATGCTGACCCAATTTATATTTTCTCAATGTTTACTTATGGTTTGCGAAATGTTTTGTACGCAAAATTTGATTCACCAGCATTTAATAAACTTCCTCCCTTTCTGAAATCAAAGGTAAAATCTCAAGCCCAGAAATTAACCGAAGAAAAAATTGTTGGTCTTTATGAGAGGTTTTACGAAATGGATAGAGACGTGAAAATAGGGATTCAATCGCCAGAAACACTTGTGCTTTTGGCTATTGAGATGGTGATATCATAGTTCCAATGGCGTTTTTCCAGCCACGAAAGTACATAAAAGACGAGTCTTTTGATCCTATTTACCACCCAGTGAGTAAAACGTTTGCGGTAAGGGTTTTTGCTTATCCTGTGGTTTTTACCGCGTTGGGAGTGTTTTTCCTCATGACTCAGGTTTTTCTTCCACTCATTGTTTTCACCACCCAAGACACTATTTCCCGTCCAGTCCAATCTACGGTACTTGGACTGGCAAGCGGCTTTAGGGAATTTGAATTTTCCGAACTTCAAAATACACAAGGCACAACTTTGGAGGCAAACGTTCCAGAATTTTATTACATCACGATTCCAAAACTGCGAATTGAACACGCTCGCGTTGATTCTTCACCACCAGACTTAAATCCAGATGATGCGCTTGGGCATTACATCGGCTCAGCACAACCTGGACAAAACGGCGATACATTTATTTACGGGCACTCAGTTTTGCCGTCTTTCTATAATCCAAAAAACTACAAAACAATTTTCTCAACGCTCCACCAACTAGAAATAGGGGATGAGTTTACAATTGAGT
>CAZGUN010000002.1:0-25036 GCA_964529125.1 uncultured Candidatus Saccharibacteria bacterium | reverse complement strand
TGCAGCACTTTTTCCTCTAACTAAATCCAGCACAACAGCAACCTTCTTAGGTGCTATTCTTGCGTATCTGTGTTTTGAATAAACTTGCGACTTGTTCATATTTTTATTTCTTCGCTTCCGCGACCCCTTCAACTACAGCGCCCTCTTCGCCCTCAAGCTTCTTCTTTGAAGAGTGGCCCCTAAATACTCTTGTTGGGGAGAATTCGCCCAGCTTGTGGCCAACCATAGATTCCGAAATATAAACATCTATGTGCTGACGGCCGTTGTGAACCTGCATAGTAAAGCCAACCATTTCTGGGGTAACCGTTGATCTCCTGGACCAGGTTTTTATGGTTTTCTGACCGCCGCCGGCCAGTATCTTTGTTACTTTCTTCATTAATTTTTCGTCCACAAAAGGACCTTTTTTTGTTGATCTGCTCATTTATTTAATACGTCTATCCTTAACCAGATACTTATCGGTGCGTCTTCTGCTTCTAGTTTTCTTACCACGGGTCTTCCATCCCCAAGGAGATTTTGGAGAAGACATACCAATTCCATTATCCTTGTATGAACCTCCGTGCGGGTGGTCGCTTGGGTTTGCGTGGGCCACACCTCTAATATGAGGTCTGCCTCCCATGTGTCTTTTTCTTCCCGCCTTACCGGCGCGCGCGTTTCTCAAATCAAGGTTTCCTAAGGCGCCGATGGTAGCATAGCACACATCCAAAACCCTCTTGACTTCGCCGCTTGGAAGCTTGAGGTTAACATAGCCTCCTTCTTTAGCCATGATTACGGCGCTATTGCCGGCTCCACGGGCCATTTGCCCACCTCTGCCAGGACTTAGCTCAACATTGTGGATTTCCATCCCTAGCGGAATTTTGCTCATAGGTAAGGCGTTTCCGGGCTTAAGTTCAGACTTTTCCCCCGAGACTACATGTACACCCACACTCAAACCCTGCGGTGCCAAAATGTAGCGTTTTTCTCCGTCTGCATAGTGCAACAGTGCAATACTGGCCCCTCTGTTAGGGTCGTGTTCTATAGAAGCAACTTTGGCCGGTATGTCCCTTTTATCTCGCTTAAAGTCAACAAGTCTGTAGTGCATTTTGTGACCTCTTTGCCTGTGTCTGCTTGAGATTCTTCCATTACTTCTTCCGGCGGCCCCGTTTAGCGGGAATGTTAAACTTTTCAACGGCGTGGATTTATTACCCGTGGTATTTTCCCGCACCAGAGTTTTCCTAAATCTTATTCCCGCGCTTGTTGGTCTATATTTCTTTAGCATGGCTATTTCTTACTCTCTCCACCTATTAAACTTGAAAACATGTCAATTTTTTGACCACTCTTTATTCTTACAACAGCCTTCTTCCACCTTTGTGTTTTCATAAAACCTTTTGCTCCTCTGATTCTTCTTTTCTTGCCGGGTATAATCATTGTTCTAACATCTAAAACATCCACACCGAACATATCATTTACGGCATTCGCGATGGCGCCCTTGCTGGCAGCCTTACTGACTTTGAAAACATATCTATCCATACCCGTCATGTGTACACCCTTTTCGGTAATTATTGGTTTTTCTATTACATTAGTTAATCTCATGAGTGGTATCTTTCCTGAACCTTGCTTATCGCGTCTTTCAGAAATAATACGTTTGTATTTTTCAATAAATCGTAACCGTTAAGTGTTTCGCCAGTTGAAACGGTGAGCATTTTAATATTTCTTGTACTTTTCAAAATGTTCTCGTCAGCTTTATCTATTACCAAAAGTGTTCTACCTTGCAATTCTAAATTCACTAAAATTTCGGTCATTTCTTTTGTTTTTGGTTTCTTAAAACTTAAAACATCTATGACTTTCAATTGCTTTTTTGCCTGCTTCAAAGACAGAGCCGAAATAATAGCAACTTTTTTCATTTTCTTAGGAAAAGATAAGCTCCAATCTTTTGGCTGGGGACCATGAGAAATACCACCCCCTACCCAAATCGGGCTTCTTATGGATCCGTGTCTTGCTCTTCCTGTACCCTTTTGTCTCCACGGCTTTCTTCCACCACCTCTAACCTCACCTCTTGTTTTAGTAGATGAAGTTCCCTGACGTTGGTTTGTATCAAAGATTCTTAAGTACTGGGCCAGCAAGGCTCTGTTTGGCTCTGCACCAAAAACTGACTCGTCCAACTCCATCTTTTCTACGGATTTTCCAGTTTTATCAAAAACGTCTATTTTCATGCTCGAGCTCCTTCCTTAGCCTGTGCAACTTCGACTTTCAAAGTAATCTTGGAGTTTCTAGCTCCAGGAATTGGTCCTGACACCATAACTTGTTTTAGCTCGGGGTTAATATTTACAATTTTTAAACCGTTTATTGTTACTCTAACGTTTCCTTTATGCCCTGCCATTTTCTTACCCTTAAAAACGCGGCTTGGAGTTTGAGCTCCAATGGAACCAGGGGCTCTAACTTTATCTGAAGCGCCTCGAGTTCTTCCCTGCATATGAAATCCCCATCTTTTTATTGCGCCAGTAAAACCTTTTCCTTTTGATTTACCAACCACAACAACAGGCATATTCAAAAAACTATCCGCCTGGTTTAAAACGTCGGCGGATTCGAGTTCAACAACAGTAACAGGAACGACCTTACCATTGTCCATAAAGATTTGAGACATATGAAGTTTTTTTCCCTTTAGTGTAGCCTTTTCCATGGTTACTTTTAATTATGTTGAACTTACCTAACATAAATTTCTGTTTTTGATGTATAAACGCAAAAAGCGCCGAAGCGCCCTATAGAAATCCGCTTCAAAAAAATGTAAGGATTATATAGGACGCGTTAACATCGTGGCTGATTGTAACAGGATTTCAGGGCGAGAACAAGGGGGTTTTTGCAGTTTACATTTTAATTTCGATATCTATTCCCGCGGGTAGGTTTAGATGAGATAGGGAGTCAATTGTGGATGAGGTGGGACTTAAAACGTCAATGACCCTCTTGTGGGTCCTTAGTTCAAACTGTTCTCGTGATCTTTTATCGATATGGGGGCCTCTAATCACAGTAAACTTCTCTTTTCTGGTTGGCAAAGGGATCGGTCCTACAACTTTGGCGCCGGTTCTTACCGCTGTATCAACAATTTTTGAAACACTTAAGTCTATGATTCTATGATCGTAGCTTTTAAGTTTGATTCTGATTTTTTGTTCGTTTGGTTTAGTAGTAACCATTGTTTTTGAGATAGTTAAGCCCCGCGTCTAGCGGGGCCCAACTTTCAAACTTCTAATCTTAGGCAATTACTTTCGTAACAGCACCTGCCCCAACTGTTTGTCCACCTTCTCTGATAGCAAATCTTACGCCCTCTTCAAGAGCAACAGGGTTAATAAGCTTAACTTTAAAGCTAGCGTTATCGCCTGGCATAACCATTTCAACACCTTCGCTTAAGGTAATTTCGCCGGTAACGTCTGTGGTTCTAATATAGAACTGTGGTCTGTATCCGGTGAAAAATGCCTTGTGTCTTCCGCCTTCTTCTTTGGAAAGAACGTAAACCTGGGCTTCAAACTCGGAATGAGGTGTAACACTTTTTGGTGCAGCTAAAACCTGACCTCTTTCTATATCTTCTCTTTCCAAACCTCTTAGCAAAATTCCAACGTTGTCTCCTGCTTGAGCTTCTTTCATGGATTTCTTAAACATTTCAACACCTGTCACAACGGTCTTAGCGGTATCTTTAATACCCACTACTTCAATTTCGTCGCCTACGGCAACTTTTCCTCTTTCAATTCTTCCCGTGGCAACGGTTCCTCTACCTGAAATTGAGAACACGTCTTCAACAGGCATTAGGAATGGTTTGTCCAAATCTCTCACTGGCTCCGGGATGTAGTCGTCAACTGCCTTCATAAGTTCCATGATTTGCTCAGCAGCTGCAGCATCACCCTCTAAAGCCTTCAATGCTGAACCTTTGATAATTGGTGTTTCATCTCCGGGGAATCCGTATTTGGTCAGCAGCTCTCTTACTTCAAGCTCGACCAAGTCAAGGATTTCAGGATCATCCACCATATCAACTTTGTTCAAAAAAACGACCATCGCAGGAACGTTAACCTGCTTAGCTAAAAGGATGTGTTCTCTTGTTTGAGGCATTGGTCCGTCAGGAGCTGAAACAACCAAAATTGCGCCGTCCATTTGGGCAGCACCTGTAATCATGTTTTTGATATAGTCTGCGTGTCCTGGAGCGTCAATGTGAGCGTAGTGTCTTTTTTCTGTCTCGTACTCAACGTGAGTAATGTTAATCGTAATACCTCTCTCTTTTTCTTCTGGAGCCTTGTCGATTGTATCGAAAGCTCTAAACTCCGCCATTCCCTTGGTTGACAAGACTTTGGTGATAGCAGCAGTTAATGTAGTTTTACCGTGGTCAACGTGTCCAATAGTTCCAATATTGACGTGCGGTTTTGTTCTTTGATATTCAGCCATATATTCCTTTCGTAGAAATAATAATTACTTACTAAGATTCACTTCTGAACCGTATCCATTTAAACAGATGCCGACAACAAAAGCAAGCCTGACTTCTACGCTCTTCCCTGTGCCACCTCCTCTGCAACATTACCTGGTACTTCTTCGTAATGACTTGGTTCCATGTTAAAAGATGCCCTACCCTGCGTCATGCCGCGCAAATCGGTAGCGTAACCAAACATTTCGGCAAGCGGAACTTTGGCTGAAACAACAACAGCACTGCCCCGCTGCTTTGTTCCTTCAATTTTTCCTCTTTTACTCGATAGATTTCCTATCACATCGCCCATAAAGTCTTCGGGCGTTACAACTTCAACGTTCATGATAGGCTCTAAAAGATAGGGTTTTGCCTTTCTCTGCGCGTCTTTAAAGGCTCCGGAACCTGCGATTTTAAAAGCGTTTTCCGAAGAGTCTACGTCGTGGTAAGAACCATCAGTTAAAGTAATCTTTACGTCTACAACCGGGTAACCGGCCACAACTCCTGTTTCGGCAGCTTCACGCACGCCTTTTTCTACGGCCGGAATATATTCTCGGGGAATAGATCCTCCAACGACCCCATTTTCAAATTCAACACCCGAGCCCAACGGTAAAGGTTCTAAGGTAATTACAACGTGTCCATATTGACCTCTACCACCCGACTGTCGAATATATTTATTCTCAACCTCGACTTTATTCTTAATGGATTCCCTATAGGCAACTTGGGGCTTACCTGTATTTACCTCGACTTTGAATTCTCTTTTTAACCTGTCGACAATAATTTCCAAATGCAGCTCGCCCATACCATAAATTAAAGTCTGTCCAGTTTCTGCGTCCGACTTAACCTGAAACGTCGGGTCCTCTTCCATAAATTTCTTCAACGACATTCCAAGCTTGTCTCTATCACCTTTGGTTTTTGGCTCTATGACAAGGCCAATGACCGGTTCAGCAAAGCTGATTGATTCCAAAACAACCGGGTTATCTTCTGAGGTTAGTGTGTCTCCGGTAATAGTTTGGCCAAGACCAACTCCCGCGGCTATTTCACCGGCTTTAGCCTCTTCTATTTCTTCACGATGATTTGCGTGCATAAGAAGGATCCGGCTAACTCTTTCTTTTTCACCTCTGGTAGAGTTCAAAACATACGAACCCGCTTTAAGTTTTCCCGAATAAACTCTGAAGTAAGTTAATCTTCCAACGTAAGCATCGGTCTGGATTTTAAAAGCCAAGGCCGAAAACGGTCCGTCCTCATCAGGCTCCAAAACAATTTTCTCATCGGAATCAACCTTGTGTCCAGTTATAGCACCTACATCTTTTGGCGAGGGGAGATAATCAACAACCGCATCCAGCATTTTTTGCACTCCAATGTTACCCAAAGAGGAACCGCACAGCACCGGGTAAATTTTAGTTGCAGTCGTTAGTTTTCTAATCCCGCTCTTTATTTCCTCAATTGAAAGTTCCTCACCATTTAAAAATTTTTCAATAAGAGTGTCGTCAGATTCGGCAATTTTTTCCACCATAGCCGCCCTATACTTCTCAACTTTTTCTTTCATATCCTCGGGAATTTCAATTTCCGAAATTTCAGAACCAAGATTTCCTTCAAACTTGTAAGCTTTTCTTTCGATCAAATCTATAATCGCGTAAAAATCATTTTCAAGTCCCACTGGAAGCTGGATGGCAACGGCGTTTGGTGTTAATCTTTCGTGAATTGATTTCAAGGTCATATAAAAATCGCCGCCAACCTTGTCCATTTTATTTACAAAGGCGACTAGCGGAACATTATATTTTTCGGCCTGGTGCCAAACCGTTTCGGATTGAGGCTCAACGCCTTGCGATCCATCAAAAACAACGACTCCCCCGTCCAAAACTCTTAGCGAACGTTCTACTTCTGCCGTAAAGTCAACGTGTCCGGGCGTGTCGATAATATTTATGCGGTGGTTATCCCAAAAACACGTGGTAGCTGCCGATGTTATAGTGATACCTCTTTCCTGCTCCTGTTCCATCCAGTCCATTTGCGCGGTTCCTTCATGAACTTCGCCAATTTTATGAGACTTGCCCGTGTAAAAAAGTACACGCTCGGTCGTAGTAGTTTTACCCGCATCAATGTGCGCAATAATACCGATATTTCTTATTTTTTCTAAAGGATAATGTTTAGTTTCAGCCATGTTGATTCCTAATTGAAATTAGAACCGGAAGTGGGCGAAAGCTTTGTTAGCTTCGGCCATCCTATGAGTATCGTCACGGGTTTTTATCGCGTCACCAACACCTTCGTGAGCGCTTTTGATCTCTTCATATAGTCTGTCCACCATAGGCTTGCCGCTTTTATTTCTAGCTGCATCCACAAGCCATCTTACTGCAAGAGCTTCTGACCTCTCGTGCTTAACTGGGAAAGGAATTTGGTACGTAGCACCACCAACTCTTCTAGACCTTACCTCTTGTTTTGGCATAACATTTTGTAACGCCACATCAAAAATGGTGAGGGCTTCTTTTCTATCCGCTGAGAATTTTTCTAAAGTTTTATATACAACACCTTCGGCTGTTCTTTTTTCTCCACCCAGCATTACTTTGTTGATCATCCTCGCCACAGTTCGGGAATTATAAAGAGGGTCGGGGCTTATTTGTCTTTTCTTTACCTGTTTACCACGCATGTTTGTCTAACTATTTCGGCCTTTTGGTGCCGTAAATTGATCGGGAAGTTTTTCTTCCCTCTACACCTTGTAAATCGTATTTGCCTCTAACAATTGTGTATTTTATACCAGGCAAATCGTTTACTTTTCCACCTCTAATCATAACCACAGAGTGTTCCTGCAAACCGTGACCTTCTCCTGGAATGTAAGCTGTAACTTCTTTCCCGTTTGAAAGCCTAACTCTTGCGACTTTTCTTAAAGCTGAGTTTGGTTTTGAGGGAGTCATTGTTTTAACTTGAAGGCAAACTCCACGCTTAAAAGGACCTTCGTTACCCTTGAAACGACGGTGCAACGAAGAATAAACCACTGACAATGCAGGGGTTTTTGCTTTTCGCTTGTTTTGCGTTCGACCTTTTCTGACTAATTGGTTCACTGTTGGCATATTTTACCTACTCCTCGGCATCAAGCCTTGAGCGTTCTCCGGTTGGAATTAATCGCCCCAGAATAACGTTTTCCTTAAGCCCGAGCAGCTGGTCCACTCTACCAGAGGCCGCAGCGTCGGTCAACACAGTGCTGGTGTTAATAAAGGACGCGGCTGACAAAAAGCTGTCGGTTTGGAGCGCGGCCTTGGTTATACCTAAAAGTGTTACTTCCGCCGTAGCAGGAACTCCACCTTCCGCCAAAACCCTTTCGTTTTCTTCCCTGAAAGTGTCTTTTGTCACAACTTCTTTAGGTAGAAAGTCGGTGTCGCCGCAGTCAGCAACTTGAACGTGATTGAACATTTTGCTTACTATTACTTCGATGTGCTTGTCGTTAATAGCAACACCTTGTGTGGAATAAACTTTTTGAACCTCATCAATTATGTAATCTTTGGTTCTTTGGACGCCCACAGATGCTACCAAATCAGTGAGGTCAAGGTGGCCAGCTGTTAACTTTTCGCCTTTCGCAATCAACTGCCCGTCCTCAACCAATATCTCCGCGAGAGGCTCAACCAAATATTCCGCGGCTTGTTCAGCATCGTCTTTGTCTGTTGCCGTTACTATTATTTTTCTTTCTTCACCAATTTCTAAAACCTGAACTTTACCTGTGATTTCGCTCATTGTGGAAAGGTTTTTTGGCGTTCTGGCCTCAAATATCTCTTCGATACGAGGCAGACCCTGTGTGATGTCTTTACCGGCAATACCTCCGGTGTGGAATGTTCTCATTGTAAGCTGAGTTCCAGGCTCACCAATAGACTGTGCGGCTGAAACACCAACCGCTCTGCCAATGGCAATCAACTCTCTTGTCATCAAATCGTTGCCGTAACACTTTGCACAAATTCCTCTTTTCGTTTCACAGCTTAGCGGGGTGCGGATCTTTACTTCTTCTGCGCCGCTTTTTTCTATTTCTTCGACAACTTCAGGGGTAATCATTGTGCCTCTATTAATAATCACCGAACCGTTTTTACCTCTGACACCTTCAGCTAGATAACGACCTGAAACTCTTTCGGCAAACGTGCTCAAAACTGTACCTTCACCAACTTTAATGCTTCGGCCTTCCTCGGTTCCACAATCTTCTTCTCTCACTATCACATCCTGGGCCACATCTACTAATCTTCTTGATAAGTAACCTGAGTCGGCGGTCTTTAATGCACGGTCAGCCAAACCTTTTCTCGCGCCTCTTGCCGAAGCGAAATATTCAAGTGCCGATAATCCGTCTTTGTAGTTGCCTAGGATAGGAAGTTCTACAAGCTTTCCTGTAGGGTCTGAGATTAAACCTCTCATACCAGCAATCTGTTTAACCTGATCCCTTGAAGCACGTACCGCTTTTGAAGAAATAAGAAGTTTAATCGGGTTTTCCTCTTGTAGTGTCTTCCACACTGCGTCATCAACAGTTGCAGTAACATCCTGCCAAACATTTTCGGTCAATCTTCTGGCTTCAGCCTTAGTTATAAGACCGCGGTTAAAGTTGTTGTTAATTTCCGCAACCTTTTCTCTTCCGCCATTGATTATTTCGTCTTTGCTTTCAGGAATACGCAAATCTGTTAAAGCAACTGAGTGCCCGGAAACAGTTCCATACTTCAAGCCAAGATACTTAAGGTCGTCAATAAGTTTTACTACTGTATCGTTATCTTGCGTATTAAAAACGCGGGCGAGAAATTCCTTTATATTTGGCTTGTCCATCTTTTGATTTATAAAACCAAACCCACCTGGAATAATTTTGTTGAATATTAATCTTCCCGGGGTTGTTTCCACAACTTCACCTTCTATTCTAACTTTTATGCTCTGCCTTAAAGTTATCTGGTGAATCACTTCTAGCGAAAACATCGCTTCTCTTGTTGAAGCAAAAACGGGCTCCCATGCAGGTACGGAATCATCAATTAATGTCATGTAGTAAATACCAAAGAGCATGGTTTTTGCTGGAATTGACATTGGCGTACCATCTGAAGGTTTAAGCAGGTTGTGTGTTGAAAGCATAAGTTCTTTAGCCTCTTTTACAGCGGCCTCGGAAAGGGGAAGGTGCACAGCCATCTGGTCACCGTCAAAGTCCGCGTTGTAACCGTCACAAACGCAAAGGTGAAGTCTTACAGCGTTGCCTTCAACAAGTCTTGGATAAAATGCCTGAATACCCAATCTCCAAAGTGTGGGGGCACGATTTAGAAGAACCGGATGATCTTCAACTATATTCCCCAAGATATCCCAGATTTCAGTTCCACGCGCCTCTAAAACAAACTTCGCGCTTTTAACGTTTGGCGCGTACCCTCTCGCCAATATTTCTTTCAAAACGAAAGGCTTAAACAATTCCAACGCCATCTCTTTTGGAATACCACATTCATCAAGTTTTAGTTCTGGACCATTAATAATTACTGAACGACCTGAATAGTCTACTCTTTTACCCAGCAAGTTTTGTCTAAATCTTCCCTGCTTACCTTTAAGCATATCGGCAAGTGACCTTAACTGCTTACCTCGGCCACGTCTTACCGTTCTTCTTTGTTTTGATTGGTCAAACAAAGCGTCAACAGATTCCTGCAACATTCTTTTCTCGTTCCTTATAATAATCTCAGGTGCGCCCAAATCTAAAAGCCTTTTCAAACGGTTATTTCTGTTGATAACTTTTCGGTAAAGATCATTAAGATCTGAGGTAGCAAATCTTCCACCCTCCAGCTGAACCATTGGCCTCAAATCAGGCGGGATGACGGGGATTACATCCATAATCATTCTATCGGGAGTGAGCTCCGCCCTTCTAAATCCCTCAGCTATTTTTAACCTTTTCGTAATTTTTACCGCTTTTTGGCCTTTGGCTCTTTCCAAATCCTCTTTAAGTTCTGCCGAAAGTTTGTTCAAGTCCATGGCCTCTAAAATACCTTGGATTGCCTCCGCGCCTATATTCACTTTGGCAAACATATCAACGTAATCAGTGAGATTTAAGTATTCAACATCTGAAAGCACTGAAAATAGTTCGATTGTTTCAATTTTCTTAAGAATTATTTTTTGGTCTTTTTCTATGACATCTAATTCCTCAGTATAAGTGTCCCTTAGAGCCATCACTTTCTGATTTTTTCTAAGAGCCGCCTCTTTTGCTGTAAATTCTTCACCTTTATTGGCTTTTTTAACTTCTTTTTCAAGTTCAGCTATTTTTTCATCCAACTGCTTTTGAAGTTTTGCTTTTGCCTTTTCCAAATCTTTTTCAATGCTCGAAATTGCCTGGGCCTTCTTATCGTGATCAATTTGCGTAACTATGAAAGATGAGAAGTAAATTACGGATTCCAAAGTTCGTGGCGTTATATCAAGCAAAGCCGCCATTTTCGAAGGGATTCCCCTAAAAAACCATACGTGGGCAACGGGAGACGAAAGTTTAAGATGGCCCATTCTTTCTCTTCGCACTCTTGAATGGGTTACCTCAACACCACATTTATCACATATGACACCCTTGTAACGAATTCTTTTGTACTTTCCGCATGAACATTCGTAATCTTTTTCGGGGCCAAATATTCTTTCGTCAAACAAACCTTCTCTTTCAGGTTTGAAGGTTCTGTAGTTAATTGTTTCGGGTTTTGTAACTTCGCCGTAAGACCACCCTAAAATATCCTCAGTTGAGGCTAAAAATACTTTTATTGAAGAGAAGTCTCTTAGTTGACTTAGATTTCTCATTTGGTTTCCTCCTTTATTGAAGTTTCTTCCGCTGGTGTTTCTTTACTCAATGCGGGCTCGCCGCTTTCTTCTGAATCTGTTCCAAACTGGCTGCCTAATGCCTCCACACCAATTCCCAAACCGTTTATTTCTCTCACAAACAATTTGAATGATTCTGGAATTGTTGCTTCTGGAATTGGCTCGCCCTGCAAAATTGCCTTGTACGCCTGGGTTCTTCCAATTAAGTCATCGGACTTGATTGTTAGCATTTCTCTAAGAATATGGGCGGCACCATAGGATTCCAGAGCCCAAACTTCCATTTCTCCAAATCTCTGACCACCAAACTGGGCTTTTCCTCCAAGAGGCTGTTGCGTAATTAAAGAGTATGGACCAGTTGAACGCGCGTGCATCTTATCTTCGCCCAAGTGAATAAGTTTCAAAATATATGTTTCACCAACAACTACTTCGTTTTCAAACGCTTCGCCGGTTCTACCATCAATAAGTTTCATTTTCCCGGAAATTGGCAAATTTGCTTCCGCAAGTTCCTTAGAAACCTCCTCTTCATTCGGAGATTCAAAAACAGGAACTGAATATTTCTTGCCTAATTTCTTGCCCGCAAATCCCAACGGAGCTTCCTGTAGCTGTCCAACGTTCATTCTGCTTAAAACCGAAGACGAGGAGAAAATAATATCAACTGCAGTTCCATCTACCATATGGGGCATGTCTACTTCTGGAACAATTGCCGAAATAACACCTTTATTACCGTGCCGTCCAGCCAGTTTATCGCCAACTTCAATTTTTTTCTGCAAGGCCACATATACGGTAATTTCTTCCAAAACCCCTGCCGGTAAGCCTTTATTTTCGGCTCTAGTAACCCTTTTAACGCCTATAACCACACCATGCTCGCCGTGCGGGATAACCAATGAGTTGTCTCGAACTTCCTTTGCTTTTTCACCAAAAATTGCCCTCAAAAGTCTTTCTTCAGCAGAAAGTTCTGTCTCACCCTTAGGCGCAACCTTACCAACAAGAATATCTCCAGAACCAACCTTAGAACCAACCGCCACGATACCATCTTCGTCCAAATTTCTTAAAGCGTCCTCTGAAACGTTTGGTATATCTCTTGTGATTTCTTCCGGACCAAGCTTTGTTTCCAAGACCTGAACTGTGTGATTAGTAATATGAATAGATGTTAAAGTGTCATCTTTAACCAATCTTTCCGACAAAACAATTCCGTCTTCGTATTCGTAACCGCCCCAAATCATGTACGCAACTTTAACGTTTGTTCCGATTGCAAGCTCTCCACCTTCCGCGGCTGGCCCTTCCATTAAAATGTCGCCTTTTCTAATGTTTTGTCCGCTATCAACTTTGACAAGCTGATTAAAACAAGTGGACTGATTAGA
Source organism: uncultured Candidatus Saccharibacteria bacterium (assembly GCA_964529125.1). Taxonomy (GTDB): domain Bacteria; phylum Patescibacteriota; class WWE3; order UBA101185; family UBA10185; genus 2-01-FULL-42-13. The sequence continues at coordinate 12,490 of CAZGUN010000002.1, read as the reverse complement.
CATTACAAATTTTCTTGTTAAATATTCTCTTTTATTTCTTTGGCCTTCGTATTTAATAATTATTTTGTTGGCGTCGGCGTATTCAACAACGCCCTTGCTTTCGGCCCTAATGACAGCACCTGCATTGTCCGCAACCACGGCCTCAATACCTGTTCCTACAATCGGGGTCTCGGGCCTTACTAAAGGAACTGCCTGGGACATTTGCTGGGTCGCGATAAGAGAACGGCTTACGTCGTCATTTTCTACAAACGGGATCATTCCCGCCGAAATTCCCACAACCTGTCGGGGAACAACTTCCACGTATGCGGCTAAATTAACATCGCCTAAAGTAAAGTCTCCGCTTCTTCTAAGCGGAACCTGCTTTTGCAAAATATAGCCATCTTCGTCAACTTTTATGGAAGAATCGGTAATGTAGAAATTGTCTTCTTCGTAAGCGGCAAGATAAACTACTTCACTCGTAACTCTTACACGTCCATCCGCTTCCTTATCAAGTTTAAAGTATGGTGTTTCCAAAAACCCAAATTCGTTAACCCGCGAGTACATAGCCAAGTAGTTAATCAAACCAATATTTGGGCCTTCGGGTGTACGAACAGGGCATACCCTTCCGTAGTGAGTAAAGTGGACGTCACGGACAGCCATGCTCGCGCGCTCCCGTGTTAAACCACCAGGTCCGGTCACGGAAATTCTTCTTAAATGGTCTAAGGCTGTAAGTGGGTTTTGCTGATCCTGGAACTGGGAAAGCTGCCCCGACGCGAAAAAGCTATGGATTTTGGCAGTTACTGCTCTTGGCGAAATTAAAAGAGAGGGGTCCGGAAGCTCCTCTCTTGGCTGAAGGCTCATTCTTTCTTTAATGTTCTTCTCGATTTGTAAAAATCCTATTCTTATTTCATTTTGCAAAAGTTCGCCAACACTCCTAATTCTTCTGTTGCCCAAGTGGTCAATATCATCAGGTTCGGCTTCTCCGTTGTTAATTTGAATTATTGTAGAAACAATTTTGATTAAATCTTCAAGCTGCAAAAGCCAGTAGTTTGACTCATTTGGAAAATTAAGACTAAGTTTTTGGTTCATTCTAAATCGCCCTACCTTACCAAGTGAGTATCTTCTTTTGTTGAAAAATGTGGCGTCTACAAGAGACTTGGCATTTTCTAAAACTAAAGGCTCTCCAGGTCTCATTTTTCTGTAAACTTCGATGATTGCTTCGTCAACGCTTGCGGCCGGGTCTTTGGCTAAGGTCGCATCTATGTAATTAATTTCCGGATTAGTATCAACATTCGCAAAAGCACCTCGAATGGCGGCGTCCTCGGTTAAGCCAAAAATCCTCAAAAGGGTGGTGATGCTCATCTTTCTTCTTCGGTCTATTTTTACGCTTATGACGCCGGTTCTTGAGGTGCTTATATCAATCCAAACTCCGTTTTTTGGCAAGATTTTTGCTCCGCCTAACCAGCCCCCCGTAGGAGAAGCTTCTCCGCCAAAAATAACCCCGTATGAGCGGGTTATTTGGTTGATCACGACTCTTTCTACTCCATTAATGACGAAGGTTCCTGTTGGTGTCATCAACGGAATATCGCCCATGTAAATCTTTTTCTTTTTTGATTTTTTAGACTGGGGATCTTTTATTTCAGCGTTTAGGTACCAAGGAGCATCAAAAGTTCTTCCTGTTCTCAAGGCCTCATCTATAGAAAGGTTCTCTCCGTCAATGGAAGGCTCAGAAAATTTAAGGACCCAACCTCTTCCGGTGTAGTCCTCAACAGTTCCAAGCTCATCTAAAACCTCGTCCATACCCTCGCTTTTAAGCCACTCGTAAGACTCTAATTGCACGCTAGAGAGCGTAGGTAGGGGTAAAACGTTTTTTCTTTTTGAAAAGTTATGTCTCATTAATAAAAAACCTATAACGAAGAAACTAGCACGGTACCCCCGCGCTTTATTACAAACTTATGTACTTTTAACGGTACAGCTTTAAAAAAACCATCCCGACGGTGTTCTTTTTAAAGGTTAGTTCTGCAGAGGCGAAACTATCACATTAAATTGTACATGTCAACAGCGGTTAAAGGAAGCCTAGCCTGGAAGGTGGCCAAAATCTAAAGATTGCTTTACCTACTATCCTTTCTTGCGCTATAGGACCGAAAACTCTGGAATCAGCCGATCTTTCCCTGTTATCTCCTAAAACTACGTAATGACCTTCCTCTATCTTCTGGGCCTTGCCGTCCTGAAAGTATTTACCGCCGCTTGTACACATATTTTCGTATAAATAAGGTTCCTCCAGCATAAATCTACCTCCGTCTCTCGTTATGAACACCTCGCAATCAGCTATCTTCACTACATCGCCCGGGATTCCTATGATACGCTTTACATAATCAATGTTGTCGTTATCTGGGGGATGCAACACAACAAGATCGCCCCTATCAAATCCGGTAACAACCCTTGAAATTTTCTCAACCAGAATTCTGTCCGCATCAGCAATACCAGGCTCCATACTTGCGCCCGAAACTATCTCAGGAAAAGCTATCAGTCCATATAAAACCGTTAAAACAATGAAAGAAACAACAAAGGTTTCTACAAGTTCCAAAAAGAAGCTCTTATTTTGCATATTAGGTACAATACATTAGTAATGAAAAAAAATAAATCGGACACTAACTCCTACACCCCCTTGAGGCTATATTGAAACAGACAGGTCGCGCTCTTTAATTATTTTAACTACTTCCCAGGCAAGTTTATCCGGATCGTGGCGCAAAAGGCTTCTTTTTAAAACGTCGCCTGAAGATTTTGTAAACTCTTCTTCCGCTAAAATCTTCGCGCGGACAACCTCGAAATGTTCATTTTCTCCCAGATCGTCCTTAACGGGATGTGCATCTTCCTCTTCGTATTTTTTTAAGATCTCCTTTGAGTATTCTGAACGATCCATTAAAACGTAGTCCGGTTCGCGGTCAATGTATCTTACCAGTTCGTTAATATAATCACGTACAGAAAAATTGTACGTTTGCCCGTATCTAGTCATTAAATTAGAGATGTATATAAAACCTGCCTTAGATTTTCTTATTGCCACAGCCGTACCGTTAATTACAATGTTTGCCAAAATGCTTGTGTACAAATCTCCCGGACCTAAAATTATGTAGTCAGCATGGAGTATTTCGTAAGAGGCGTCGGCAGTGATGGTTGAGTCCGGCTCCACCCAAAGTTTTTTTATTCTCTGCTTTCCATCGTGGTTTTCTGGTGGTTCATCAATACTTGCTTCGCCGTATAAAGTAGTGCCGTCCTCATATTCAGCAACCAAATTAACAGGCTCCGAAGTTATAGGTAAGACTTTTCCGGTAACCCTTAAAATTTTCGACGTGTATTGAATCGCTTTTTCGTATGAACCTAAAATGTTTCCCAAGGCTACTAAAAATAAGTTTCCAAAGTTGTGCCCCTTTAATCCCTCCTCGCCTTTATCAAATCTGTACAAGAAAAGCTTGCGGAGAATTTCTGCCTCATCATCTGTTGGGGCAAGAGCGGTTAGTGCCATTCTAAAATCTCCAACCGGAAGCGAACCAAACTCGTCGCGAAGCCTGCCCGTGCTTCCGCCACTATCGGCAACGGTAACTATTGAAGTTAAATCAAAGGGATATTTTTTGAGGCCTGAAAGTAATGTGTGGCTTCCTGTCCCACCGCCAATTACGACGACTTTTGTCATAAGGGAATTATACAGTTACTTAAACTTTGTGTTCCGGCGCATTAATCATGCCGCATCTTTTGTACTTTAGCCCACTTCCACAAGGGCACGGGTCGTTTCTACCAACCTTAGCCTCTCCCGATTTCACTGGCTCAACTACTCTTCTGCCTTTTATCGCTCGCGCCTCTTCAGCAACACCCGTTTCCAAACTTCCAGCCTTATATTGAAGATCTTGCGTAGAGCTTGTTTTTGATTTTGGTAAGTTGGCAACATCGGCGCTCACTTTCTTTAACCTTTCGCTAATTGCGTTGTAAATTTTCCTAATCAACAGGCCAAATCTTTCGTGGCCTTCTTTCTTATACTCAACGATTGGATCTTTTTGCGCGTAGCCCCTAAGCCCAATACCGTCGCGAACATTGTCCATATCAACCAAATGCTCCATCCACATCAAGTCAATAACCGGCAAACTTAAACCTGCAACTATTTGAAGCCAGCTTTCAGCGCCAAAATATTTAACATGAGGTTCCCAGTCAGCGCCCGCGTCAAAATTGCTGTTTTCAACAAGCTTTGAAATAAACCACTCTCTTGCACTTTCATCGCCTTGTGCAACTTCCAAAATTTTTCTTCGTAACTTATAAATAACTTCACGGTGAACGTTCATTACGTCGTCAAACTCCACAACCTGTTTTCGCCTATCAAAGTTAAAACCCTCAACTTTTTTCTGGGCGCTCTCAATTGACTTCGAAACAATACCTGCTTCCAAAGGCGTGTTTTCATCCAACCCAAACCTATCCATAAGCTTTTCAACCCGCTCTCCGCCAAAAATCCTCATTAAATCATCCTGCAAAGAAAGGTAAAACTTTGACGAGCCGGGATCCCCCTGCCTACCAGAACGGCCCCGCAGCTGATTATCTATTCGCCTGGATTCGTGCCTTTCTGTTCCAATTACGTGCAAACCACCAAGCCCGCGAATTTCATCTTCAGTCTCTTTTGTGGAAGGGTCGCCACCAAGTTTAATGTCAACTCCTCGACCTGCCATATTTGTGGAAACTGTTACCGAACCTTTTTTTCCAGCTTGGGCAATTATTAAAGCTTCTTGAGCGTGGTTTTTTGCGTTTAAGATTTCATGAACAATTCCTCTACGCTTTAACTGTTCATGAACAAGTTGGCTTTTTTCAACTGAAGTAGTTCCTATTAAAACCGGCTGGCCTTTTGTATACTTTTCTTCAACTTCATCGGCGATTGCTCTAAACTTTCCCGCCTCTGTTTTATAAACAACGTCTGGATAATCGGTGCGGGCAACTGGATGGTGAGTTGGAATAACCATTACATCGAGTTTGTAAATTTTGAAAAACTCTTCTGCTTCTGTTTCTGCGGTACCTGTCATACCCGCAAGTTTTTTATACATTCTGAAATAGTTCTGGTAAGAAATTTCAGCCAAAGTTCGAGACTCTTCCTGAATGGCAACGCCCTCTTTTGCCTCAATTGCCTGATGGAGACCGTGAGAGTAACGGTTGCTTGGCAAAAGCCTTCCAGTGAACTGGTCAACAATTACCACCGCCCCGTCTTTTACAACGTAATCGCGGTCTTTTTCGTACAAGGTGTGAGCGGCTAAGGACTGTTCTATAAGATGAACCATTTCAAAGTCCTGTTCATACAGATTAGAAACCCCCAACATATTTTCCACACGGCGAATGCCCAAATCGGTCAAAGCTGCTGTTCGGAATTTTTCCTCAACTTCATAATCTGTGTCTTTAGCAAGTTGTTTTACGATTTGCGATGCCTGGTGATACCTTTCGGTTGGTTGAGAAGAGGCGGCCGAAATAATAAGGGGTGTTCGGGCAATGTCGATTAAAATAGAGTCAACTTCGTCAACGATTGCAAAATTATGAATTCCCCATTCGCCATTTCTATTGGTTTGAACCATGTCCTGAAGTTGACGAGCCATGTTGTCGCGCAAGTAATCAAAGCCGAATTCATGGTTTGTTCCGTAAATTATGTCGCATTGATAGGCTTCTTTTTTCGCAGCCTCTTTTAGATGGAGGGAATACTGATCCTGAAACTCTTGGCTTTCAAAGCCCGGGTCGTACACAAAAGCGCGCTGCTGCATGATAACGCCAACTTTTAGACCTAAGTAATCGTAAATTGGACCCATCCAACCCGCACCGTGTCGGGAAAGATAATCGTTTGGAGTAACAAGATGAACTCCTCTGCCAGCTAGAGAATTTAAGTAAAGTGGGAGGGTTGCGGTTAGTGTTTTACCTTCCCCTGTTTTTTGTTCCGCAATTTTTCCCTGGTGAAGTGAAATTGCTGCCAAAAGTTGTACATCGTACGGGCGGAGTCCTAGTGTTCTTTTTGAAACCTCACGAACTAACGCATAGGCTTCGGGCAAAATTTCTTCCAGGTATTTATCCTGCTCTTCGATAGATTTTTCTTCGAGTTCCTTTTGCCACTGAAAAGTTTTGGCTTTTACTTCTTCTTGCGAAAGTTTTTCAACAGAAGACTCAAGCGAGTTTATTTTTTCAACAGTTGATTTTAACTTTTTGAGCTGGCTCTCATTAGAGTCAAATAGTTTTCCAAACATTTCTAGCTGATTATAGCGCGTACGGCAACCCGATAAAACTACTTAACTTCGACTTATAGGTGTGGTATATATTAAAAACGACATTGCCCCAAATCAGTTCGTATCTTGCCCCAAACAATTCTACGGAAGGAGGAGCCATGAGAACAAAAGCCTTGAAGCAAAAACCAAAGCCCTTTGAGGTCGGCGACAAAGTCAAAGTACCTGAAAGCGCAGTCGCTACTTTCCTCAAGAAGTACACCGAGGCCTTGGCTCCCCATCTAAACGGGAATGGGACGCTTAGAGCAATCGGCCAATCAGTAAGCATAGATGATGCCTTCTTCGCACAAGAAAGGCAGGCCCATGCCAAATCTCTGCAAAGCAAAGTGAGGATCTTTAGCAACATGAAGCAGGCCTACGCCTATTTGGTAGTACAGGCGTCATGGTCCGTAGTAGAGATTCAAACACCCGACGGGGAAATTGTTATTCCAACCAAGGGATTAAAGAAAGTCGGAGAATAAAAACGGCGCTGTTACCATTTATGGTCAGCGCCGCTTTTCCTTTTATACTTTAACTGGTCACTACCGCACACCGTTCTATAACGTCCCTTACTGCATCTCTGGCCGTACGAGGGACATCCATAACGGATTTTATTTTCGAATCTAAAATACCCTCCTGAATCAGACGGCGAAAGACTTCTTCAAGCATTTCTGTAAACCTCTTGCCACTTTCCACAACAATTTTATCCTCGGTGTAGGCATCAACAATTCCTTCTGGCGGCTCAAGGTTAAACTTAATGGCATTGTATATGCCCCTAAGCCTGTCCTCCACGTCTACACCCCCCTCATCGGACAAGTGCTCTCTTAATGCCGTTAGCAAATCTTCAAGAGAAATAATCTTTCCAAGCTCTTGGTCACCAAGACCATCAAGCCCAGATACTCGCGACTGGTGCATGTCTAGCTCCTTAGTTGGTTGACTCGTTATTGGATGCGATTTAGTGTGCCTCAGATTTCTAGGCTTTATAGAACATTACCAAAAGACTTATAGAAAGTAAAATTCTGTAGATAATAAAAATATTTAGGCTTTTGGTTTGCAAAAAGTTTAACATAAATCTAATCGCCAACATTCCAACCACGAAGCTACTCAAAAAACCAATCACCAAAGATGTTAGAGGGACTGCGTTTAAAACACTTACAGAATCAGCGACTTTGAAAAATCCCGCGGCAACAACAATTGGCATCGAAAGCAAAAATGAAAATCTCGCGGCCTTTTCTCTGTTTAATCCAAAAAGCATTCCACCGGAAATCGTGGATCCAGATCGCGAAATTCCCGGAAGCAGTGCTAAAGACTGGAATAATCCTATTAAAATACTGCTTTTCATCGTAACTTCTTTATTCTGTCTCCATCTGCCAAGTTTTTCTGCAATAAACATCAAAAGGCTTCCTAGAAGCAAGAACAAAATCACGTAAGAAACGTTCCTAAATACTGTTTCCACTGTGTTTTCTAAAAGAAGCCCGATTACCGCGACTGGGATGGATCCGGCAAGGATCAGAAAACCAAGTTTTCTATCTTTCATCAAGATATTTAACAGGTCTTTCCAGAAATAAACTACGAGAGCCAGCGCTGTTCCCAAATGTAAAGTTGTGTCAAAGGCAAGCGGCTGAATTCCCCAACCAAAAATGCTTGGGAAAATAATTAGGTGACCGGAAGAAGATATCGGCAAAAATTCTGTTAAGCCTTGAACTATTCCTAAAATTAAAGCGTGCCAAATGTTCATAAAATTTCTTTCAAATCGTCAAACTTCCGCATAAATTAAAATATTGTCAGAATTAGTACGCCCGGGAATCGCAACATTTCCAACATTTCCATATGCCTCCTTAATTAAATCATAAAATTCATCAACGTCACGTTGATGATGACCGTAGTAAACTCTATTAAAAACAATCAAGCCACCCGGCCGCACAAACCTCTTGATGCCAACCAAAAAACTTCCAGAGGTTGCTAACTCCGGATACTTGTCACCACAGTAAAAATCCACAATAACAACATCAAATGAACTTGGGTGCAGATCAAATTTATCTGGTTCGGAAATTATTCTAAAGGCATCGGCGCAAATAACTTTTAGGTTAGGGATCGTATCTAAATCAAAAAACTCTTTCGCAACATCAATCATCACTTTATCTATTTCTACTACCACCATTTGGAGCTTGGGCATTTCTTTTGAAAATAAGTGGCACTCGGTTCCCCCACCAAGACCTAAAATTAAAACGGAGGTTGCCTCGGGGCACTGTTCTTTAACAAAATCAACCATTTTTCCCCAAACTCTTTTTTTTGCAAAAGGCGAGTCCCAATTTGTGGACTGAACATTATTATTAACGGCAAGGCTCCTTGTTTTGCCGGCCTGAAAAACTTCTATTCTTTCGTTGTAGTCTGAGGTTGTGTGATATATGCGCTTTGGAAACTGAAGGTTTTCAAAAACCATTATTGAGGCTTTCTAATTTCCTTTTTCCCAATGTATTTTTGCAAAATTTTTGGAATTCTCACTGATCCATCTTTTTGCTGGTAGTTTTCTAGAATTGCGATAAGCATACGGCCAATTGCTACAGCCGTGGCGTCATTCATATGCACAAGTTCTCCATTTTCGTGTTTTATGTTTAATCTTCGCGATTGAAAGTCCGTCATGTAGTCCGAGCTGTGGGTTTCCCTGTATTTGCCCTGGCCTGGCATCCAACATTCAATGTCTATCTGGCGAAAATCAGGCTTTCCCATATCCGCAGTGCAGTTGGCTACAACCTGGTACGGAATTTCTAACGCCTGAACAATATATTCCTGAATGGCGACCAAGAGATCCTGCTCTACTAAACCATTTTCAGCTGTTGTAAAAGTCTCCATCTCAAGCTTGTCAAACTGATGGACTCTCAAAATTCCCGATGTGTCTTTTCCATACGAACCAGCCTCGCGCCTAAACGCTGTTGAGTAGCCAATATAGCGCTTTGGAAGTGCCGAGGAAAGTAAGGTTTCGTTCATATGAAACGGTCCCATTGTATGCTCCGCACTTCCAATAAGAACCAGTCCGTCTTTTTCTAAAAGATAACGTTCTTCTCTTGGCTCCAAGCGATCCATCTTGTCCATAATTTCTTCACGGATCATTACCGGTGGAACTACGGGAATAAAAACGTTTGTATTCGGATTCCCAACTTTCTTAGCAAGTTTTGCAACAATTTTTTCATCTGTAAGGGAAGTTAAAACAAACTGGATTAAAGCGAACTGAAGCTGCGCTGCGGCCCCTAAGATATAGTTAAACCTTGAACCTACAACTTCCGAGGATTTTTCTGTGTCTATAATCCCTAGGTCTGTTCCCAAAGCCATGTGGTCTTTGACCTCAAAATCAAAGTTTGGAGCTTTCCCCCACTGTCTCAAAACCTTGTTAGCAGCTTCGCTTGCCCCCACCGGAACATCGTCGGCAACCCAGTTAGGCAGCTGCTTCAATAAAAGACTCCTTTCAATCTCAAGGCTTGCCAGGTCTGCTTCCATCTTCACCAACTCTTCTTTCACTGTGGTTGCTTCTTTAATTAGCTTTTCTCGTTCTTTTTCCGGAACTTTAGCGATACTACTTGAGAGTGTGTTTTTTAAGGCGCGGTGGGTTTCAACTTTTCGAAGTAGATCTGTGTATTGCCCGTCAGTCCTTAAAAGCAAATCTACATCCACACTCATATTTCTGTTTTTAACATTTTGCTTAACAAGCTCCGGATTTTCTCTTACAAGTTTTATATCAATCATTTTTGCCTTTCCAAAAGCATAGGTTTGAAAACGTTGATTAGCTTTTGTACGTGCTCGGAAAAATCCACACCCAGCTTTTCCACTCCAAACCTTACTTCCTCACGATCTATTTTCGCGGCAAATGCCTTGTCCTTAAACTTTTTACTTACCGAACTTGGTTTCATTCCTTCCCAATGTTCGGGGCGCATCAAAGAGTAAGCGTATAAAAATCCAGATAGCTCATCGACCGCAATCAAAGCCGCGGCCAATTTTGAAGCCGGCTGAACTCCAGTTTTCTTCCAATAGTGCGCGGCAACGGTGTGAATAAGTTCCTCTGGGTATTGCCACTCTTTAAACCATTCTAGCGACTTTAGCGGGTGTTCGTCGGGAAACTCAAAATAATCCAGATCGTGCAAAAGTCCGGTTATATACCAAAGCTCCAAATCCTCACCATATTCCTTCGCGTACATCTCTAAAGCATTGGCGACCATATTAACATGCAGTTTTTGGTAATCGTCCTTAACGTGCTCTTCCAAAAGCTTTTTTGCTTCTTCTCTTGTGGGCAACATTATTCTTTCATTCCATAAATTTCTTTTGTGGTTTCGTCAAGCTTGCGTCTCATCTGCGGAAACAGAGTCGCTTCACGCCCAGGCAAATTCTCTAAAAACCAAAATAGTCTTTCACTATGGCCATAACCTGAAACCGGCGGCATTCCGTATTCCAACATCTCCACAAAATCTATGTCCAGCATTTGTGCCTCGGCATCTCCAGCCTCACGAGCGCCCTGCTGCTCAATAAATCTCGCCAGCTGGTCCTGCGGGTCGTTTAGCTCTGAGTACCCATTTCCAAGTTCGCTTCCGGCCAAAATGACGTGAAACCTCTCAGTAAGCTCGGGGTTGTCGGCACGGGATTTGGCTAAAGGTGACATAAACTTCGGCTCATTTATTAAAAACGCTGGCCCCGAAACATCTTTTCTTATTACTTTCCATAAATTATCCACAAGTCTGTTTCTATTAATTTCGCCGGAAATTTTCACGCCAGCATCTTTAAGGGCTTTAAGCATCTTTTCTTCTGAATCTTTGAAAATATCCACGCCAAGTTTTTCTTCAATTATCTTTATATAATCTATTTCTTCCCACTCATCGGTTAAATCAAAGGTATGTCCACCTCGGGTAAATTTAGTTGTTCCGTAAACTTCGCTTACAATATAGCGAAACATTTCCTTAATCATTTCCATATTATCTCGGTAGTCCGCGTATGCCCAGTACCACTCTAATTGGTAATATTCCTGAAGATGCTCGTCGCTTAAACCTTCGTTTCGAAAATTTGGTCCGAGCGTAAAAATCTTTTCAAATCCCCCACCAATAAGCCTTTTTTGGTAAAGCTCTGTGGAAATTCTCAAGTAAAAATCCTGGTCCAGAGCGTCGTGGTGGGTTGTAAATGGCTTGGCATCAGCCCCACCGGTAACATGCTCGAGAACCGGTGTCTCCACTTCAATAAAACCTCTTTTATCCATAAATTCTCTGTTCGCCTTCCAAAATTTCGCTTTTCTTTTGAACAACTCAACATGCTCGTGGTTCATCACCAAATCTATGTATCTTCTTCTAAAAATTATCTCGGGATCTTTTATACCTTCCCATTTATCCGGTAACGGTCTTAGGGACTTGGTTAAAATCTTAATTTGTTTTGGTTGAAGTGAAATTTCGCCGCGCTGGGTTTTTGTAACTGTACCTGTAACTTGGACAAAGTCTCCAACGTCCAAAAGTCCCAGATCCGAAAAACCTAAAGTTTGAGCTTTAACATCTGTCTGCCCCAAATCATCCTGGTGAATATACAGCTGAATTCTTCCAGAAAAATCCTGCAGGTCGGCAAACACTAAAGACCCATGTTCCCGCCACGACATAAGTCTTCCCGTAAGCGTAACTTCTTTTCCTTCAAATTTAGCAAAGTTCTCAACAATTTCGGCATTGGGGTAATCTTTTTGCGATTTCGCAGGATAGGGGTCAATTCCCATACCACGCAGTTTATTCAACTTTTCAATCCGCACGTCGCGGAGCTCTTTTAGCGTAGCCATAGCTTAAATTCTAATACAATTAACGTTATGGGAGAAGTGGCGGAAATATCGCTGTTAGCGAACCTTTAAAATGGTGTAAGTGAGTTTTCCGACTGGAGCAGCAACCTCAAACTGATCCCCAACCTTTTTTCCCACAAGTTCTGCTCCAAGCGGGGACTCGTGGGAAATTTTTCCTTTTGCAGGATTTGCCTCAGGGGCGCCCACTAAATGAAAAATCTGTTCGGCACCATCAACATGAACTGTAACCTTAGAACCTACTGCAACTGTGTCTTTCGAACCGTTCTTTTGAACCTTGGCGTGCTTAATAATATCCTCGAGTTCGGCAATACGACCTTCCGCGAAAGCTTGTTCTTCTTTGGCCGCCTGATATTCCGCGTTTTCGGAAAGGTCGCCCATTTCTCTGGCGTTTTTAATTCTCTTGGAAACTTCGGTGCGTTTCGTATCAATG
>CAZGUN010000001.1:0-32360 GCA_964529125.1 uncultured Candidatus Saccharibacteria bacterium | reverse complement strand
TAGCGCAAACGTTATGAGAAAAAATGCTATGAAAAGTGGGGATACTTGACTCGTAGTATCATAACCTCGATAATTCCTGACAGTGGGCATGAACGCATTATATCAAAGAAAAATTTTAAAGATTGCCTCCGTTGTCTGTGTTGTACTCACAGCATTTCTTTTAACAACAGACGCAAAAGTATACGCAGCCTGCGAAGCCCATGCGTGCGCTTCAGCATGTATTGCAGGCGGTTACACAGGCGGGCAGTGTGTGCCCAATGACCAGGGAAACTTTAGTTGCCAATGCACAGGCACACCTCCCGGGCCTATCATTGGAAAGGGGTTTGACGTTAGCGGTCTTATCAAAATTGTGTATAACATAACCCTACCCCTCGCAATTATCATTGGGTTTATCCTCATAGTTGTAGGCGGTTATATGTTTATGACTAGCCAGGGAGATCCAAAAAAGACAATGGAGGCTAAAGAACAGCTCACATCTGCTATAATGGGCATGTTATTCGTTCTATTATCTATAGGTATCCTGCGAATATTAATTGGTAGTTTAATTACAGGAAGCGATCCTGGTTTTTAATTTAAAGGAGGTGTAAAGAATACTGATGCCATTATTACAACACGTATACGCACAAAGCATTCCTACGACCCCGACGATAATAAACTTGTCTGTTGACACATTACCTGAAATTTTGGGTTTGGCTATAAACATTGTTCTCGGAATAGGTGTTGCTTTAACGATTGTCTTTTTGATCTTAGGCGGTATTCAATACATTACCTCCAAAGGTGATCAGAAAGCAGCTCAAGAAGCTAGAACTTCTTTAACCAACGCAGTAATTGGATTTATCGTGGTTATTGGAGCTTTCACCATTAGAACGGTCTTGCTAAACATTATTGGTGCTCCTACAAGTACAGCTGTGCCGGGTGTAACGCCTCCGGGCTTTTAGTACTTTCTGCTTAGTTAACAAGATGCCTCGCCAAGCGCGGGGCATTTTGTTTTCTTTAAGTTATTGTTTATACTTATTTCCGTAATGACAAGACTCCCAAAATATTCAAAAGTACTCATATTGTTAGGTTGTCTAGGGTTTCTTCTTGTAGCAAATACCGCTATGGCAAGGGCGCAAGAGTGGAACGATCTACTGAAAAGCATTTCTGAAAACTCTATAGGAAACACAGGCGAAATTAAAACTGTTGAGGATTTGGCTGGAATAGTAATTAACATAGCTTTGGGAATTGGTATAGCTCTATCTCTTATAGCTACAATCCTTTCTGGAATAAAATACATGTCAAGTCGGGGGGATGTGAAGGCTGCGATGGGTGCAAAGCAAGCACTTACGTACAGCATAGTAGCTTTATTAGTAACTGTTGGGGCTTTTGCCATAATGGGTGTGATCATTAATGTGCTTGGTGTTGAAAATCCTGATAGTATCTTTTTGGGCCCTCCGCCAGCGCACATTCCGCCGGGGCAACCTCCAAATCCGGTGCCTTTTTAGTATAAAATATGAAAAACTTAAACATTAAAACAAATAAATTAAAACCCTTATTTTTATTTACTACTGCAGTACTTGCTAAGCTGCACAGAATCGCATACGCCCAAAGCGATGTCCCAAACGACCTGGGACCAGTATTTGATTTTATCTTTAGGGGATTGAACCTACTTGTTTATATGTCTGGGGCTGTTTTTTTGATAATGCTTTTTGTTTCCGGTTACAAATACTCACTGTCTCAAGGAGATCCAAAGGGACTTCAGGGTGCAAAAGATACACTCACCTTAGCGGTAGTGGGGTTTATTATAGTAATTGGTGTTTTTGTATTTATCAGAATCCTGATTGGGGCTTTTGGACTTAACATAGCTTTGCTAGATCCTGCAACAGCTCTCCGAAACGCCGTAACCCAGTTTGTTACTATGATAAACGACTGTAATCAAGGGGGCATAGGTTGTGTTGACTATCCTGGAAATTAGGGAGGGGATATTGGTTGGGATGTCTGATCAGAAGTAGTTGTGTTTTGCGGCGACAACGTACCCTGCCCAACACTGTAACTTCCAGTTTTAGTTGAATCCACAGGGGATATCACCGTTAGAACCATTCCAAAAAGCATTATTATAATAAACGCCGGTATAGCAAAGACAATTCCTGCTACCATTACAATTCTAGCTAGTGAAACAAGCGTGCCTTCAAAAAAATACCCAGCATCCATTTTCTTAAGGGCTTTGAAAGTGTTGCTCAAGTATTTGGTGGCTTTAGTAACAATATAAGCAAAAGCCTGCCTTACAACCCAGAAAACTACTGCGCCTACCCCACCGGTTGCTCCCCCAAATGCACCTTCAAGCGCTATTAATACCGCGTCCCAAATTCTACGTCCTATCATTTCAGCGGGCCTAAAAGCCCATCCGTATGCTTTGTTTAAAGTTGATTTCTGTAGCCACTCTAACTTCCTTGCATACCCTTTAAACACTCCCTTAAAACTAACCCCCTCAACAAATACACGGTTGCCCTTAATAAGTTTGTACGTGTCTTTAGTAAATTTGTGGGCAACAACTTTGTCCTTCAACCTGTCTATGTAATAGCTTGGGGTAGATCTTTTAATGCGGGGGTAAATGATATTGGCCCATAAGTACTGCCTTAAAAGCTTACCTTCTTCAAAAGCGCTTGCTAAGTCCATCGCCGTCATCCATTCGTAGTCCCTCCTCACCATCGCGGAGACTAACCCAACTTTTCGGCCCGCTTCGCTAACTATGTATGAACCATCTGCTCTCTTAGCATTTATTGCTTTGTTTAAGTTAGATTTTCGATCTCTCACCTCTCTATTAGTAAGGTTATTTATGTAGGTACCCCCAATACCGGCATTGGCGGTCGCTCTAAATAATTGCGTCCGGCGGAAGTCTACTACTTTGTTAAGCGCTGTTTCTGACCCCTCATTCAAAACCCATTTAGAAACACCACCTACTCTTTCAACCCGTACATGCCTACTAAACTCCTCATCCAGCGTCTGTATAAAGTCCTTGTATTTCCCAAGCTCCTTAGGCACTTCCACGCCCAAACCTTCAAACTTTCCGATTGCCGCTTTGGCTCTGGCAATCTCTCCACCCAACTTATTAACCTCATCGGCAGTTTTATCTCTTCCATCCTTATCAAATATTCTCTTGTTAATAAAAACCCCGCCAAAAGACTCATTTGTTTTGTACAAAGCTCCACCAAGATCAGCCATGGAGTCGGCAACGGCCGCTCCTGCCTCGAAAAGATCAACCTCCCTACGAGCCTCTCCAGTAAATGAGGTTCTTTTTGCATATAACTCTATTGACAAAGCGTTAAGTATTGATACGTTCGCCTCCGCAAAGGCTTTGTTTCTAAAAATCGCAGAGGCGCTATTTCTCATGTAAAGTGGGACTCTAACTTCGACATCTTTATACAAAGCTTCAAGTCCGTCGGCATTCCTTAAATAAAAGGGGGATCTCTCATCAGTAAAATATCCAGGCCTCGTCACATTACCCTTCTTATCCTTCTCACCCGCCCACATAAGAACTTTTGTATCGGTCGTAAAATCCTGCAGATCGGCTATGGCTCTATAAGAACTCTCAAAGTGCTTTTTGACCTGTTTGACTGGATCTTTAATCCAATCGACAGGGTTTAGATTTACCATAATGCCGGCTGCGCCGGGAAGCTCCTGTGCTTCTTCCGCACCAAACTGCTGCTGCCCAGCTTCAATCTCTGTTTCTATCCCAGCATACCGGCCATACCCTTTTTCTAACTCTGGCGCGCTTAGAGCTCCAGCAAAATGTAGGAAGCTATCTTCAGCCTGCTGAACCTCTTGCTGCCAAAGCCAGAATGGTATGGAGGTTGGTGGTGTACTTGAAAGAGCTTCAAAAAAAGTGTCGGCTGTGCTCGGTTGATACTCGGGCGGTCTTTTACTTTTCGACCCACCACCTGAGGGTTCTCTAATATAAGGTGTACCTGGATAATATCCTGGATAAAGTGGGTTGCCTGAAGCCATGGGGTAATTCTATATCATTGCCTAATGGTTGAAAATAAAGGGAATGTATGAAAAAATTTAACTTAGATATGTTCGCAAGAGGAAATAGAGTTAAAACTGCACTTGTCTTATTAATCATCTCACTACTTTTGGTAACTCCTTTTAATAAAGCGTACGCGCAAGGCGCGCCGCTTCCTGGAGATGATCCAATTCCTTGTTTTACCGACTCACCAGACGATTTATATGAGTGGACCATCGGACTCGTAGGAGGTGTTATCGGATGCGTCTGGGAGGCTGGGGCTCGAATTTTACCTGACATAGATATAAGAAGAACGGTTCAAGATATGTTCACATCTCTTCTCTTGGATATACCAACCGGAGCAACAGTAGGACTTAGCCAAGAAGAACTTAATGCCTGCGCATTACTTGCACTAGATGGTCAGCTGGGTGGGCCGCAGATATGTGCAATGCCCCCCGGGGTAAACGACCTTCTTGCCGATTTTGATAGCTCCGTGTGCTCCACCCTTACAGCAAATCCAGCGGCGGCAGCGGCCGGTCTTGAACCTCTTGGACCCCTTGGAAGGTCTCCCTCATCGGGAAGTCTGGCAGGAATAGCTACGGGTGCAACCTACGCCTTATACCACGAACCTGTGCCTGTGAGTTTGGCTTTTTATGCGAGGGATGTTGCTTCTAACACAATGTTTCTTAAAGACACAGCCTTCGCCCAAGAAATTGATACTAGCGGCGATAGTTTTGTCGGATTCCCTTTTGTTTTAAGACTTTGGAAACTAACCAGAAATCTTGCCTTTGGTCTGATGGCCGTTTTTATGCTTATTGTTGGCATGATGATAATGATGAGAAAGCAGATTGACCCCAGAACCTCTGTCACCATTCAATATGCAATTCCCAGAATTATAGTTTCCTTGGCATTAATCGCATTTAGTTACGCCATAGGGGCTCTTGCCGTAGGTTTGATAAAACCCCTTACTTCTGTGGCATGGGAACCTTATCGGGCGGTACAGGCTGGGCTAAGCCCTCTTCTTCAGGGAATCATAATGATAAACGGCCTTCTCTCCGCAGTATCGGCAAGTGGGATTGGACTTGTAGGATTGCTCCTTGGGGTACTAGCTTTTATTGTATACATAATACTGCAGTTGATTTTGATCATAAAGGGGTTAGTGGCTTACGCAAAAATTCTTATTTTGGTTATCGCTGCCCCGATACAGTTTGCGTGGGGGGCAATACCGGGTAATGAAAGCTCGATAGCTACTTGGTTTAAGCATCTTGCAGTTAATGTTTTAACAATACCCATCGTAACTTTTGGGTTGGCCTTTGGGCTGGCATTTGCTTGGTCAAGTTTTGAGGAGGGTTTTTGTGGCCCTACTGGCTACACTATCGCATCCACCAGCACCCCATTAAACCCAGTCGGTATTATTGGCGGTAGCGCTGTCAACGCAATATTATCTCTAACAACCCCAATAATTGTGATGGCAATCTTTGTATGGGCTGCCGGGTTACCCAAAAAGCTTGAGGATGCGGTTCTTGGAGAAAAGAAATTCAAGAAGTAGTCCAACATTCCTTCGCAGCGCGCTATAATACCCACGCATGCCCATAACCGATTCGTTACAATCAAACAAACAGCACGCTGTTCCGCAAAACATAATGGACGTTGAGTTCAAGCTCATTGGCGACCTAACAATGCGCCAGTTTTTCTATCTTATGATATTTGCAGCAATCGCTTATGCCACATATTCACTGAGGGTTCCCGTGGTTCTAAAGTGGCCAACAATAGTGGGAAGTATTCTTCTTGGTCTGGGCTTTGCATTTGTCCCTGTTGAAGATAGAGGTTTGGACGAATGGATTGTTAATTTCTTCAGAGCCATATACGAGGAGAATCAAAAGATTTGGCGAAAAGAAGCAACACCCCCATCAGTATTTCTTCACGAAAACCTAGCTTTAGTAAAACAGGAACTTATAACTTTAGCTCCAACAACAAGTCGAAGAAAGCTGGAACAGTTTCTGCAATATCAACAAGAAACTCAGCCTGTTGATCCTTTGGATATTCCTGAGCAAGCGTACATAGAAAAAATCCATGCTGCTTTTATGTCAACCGAACCTATGCAAACTTCTGTAGCTCTTGAGGAGCCGTTGGTGGAAACAGATTTTGAAAGTGTGGAGAGTCCAGGAACCGGCAAGGAGATTGGGGCTCTTGAAAGCGCTGGGGACAAAGATCAAAGAGAACAAAGGGCTCGGGAGAGTCAACAAAAGTCGCCACAAAAGCCTCAGCAGAGAAAAAAACCAAAAAGACAACAGACATTTAAAATCCCTCCTTCCCAAAGTGCTGCGACACCTTTATCTCCAATAACGCCAGATAGACACTCCGGAAGAAAATTCACAAATCTTCTTTCAAGTGAGGGTAATATTGTACTTCCAATAAGAGGGGAAAGGGTACTCAAAACTGTTGAGGACGTGGAAGTAAGTAGAGATGCGGAAGAAAAGGCCAAGCAATTAAAACAATTCCTAAAGCAGCTTGGTCAAACCGAGGGGATGGAGTTACCAAAAGCAAAAGTACAAGAGGTACAGAAAGTGCAGGAACCGGAAACCAATAAAGTATTGGTCAAGGAAACGGAGATGGTCGAACCACAACCAACCAACATTCCAAATGTAGTAACGGGTGTGGTAAGAGGGCCACGGAATAGAAGTTTGTCTAATCTTCTTCTAATTATTAAAAATGCACACAACGATCCGGTACGGGCTATAAAAACTAATGCTTTGGGACAGTTTTCTATAACTAACCCTCTGCCAAGCGGTCACTACAAAGTTGTGGTTGATGTTAATAACGAAAGTGGCTATTCCTTTGATATAATTGACGTTGAAGCTAAAGGCCAGATTATTTCTCCTTTGGTGTTCGTAGGAAAGGCATAGAACATGACTGTCCCAGAAATTAAAGCAACAACCCAAGAGCATTTAGACATAGAGGATATAAGAGACAATTTAGTGATACTTAAAAATGGCGGGGTGGCGGTCGTTATAACAACTACTGCTGTAAATTTTGCACTGCTTTCTGAAATTGAACAAGACGCGCTCATTGCCGCTTTTTCCATGCTATTAAACTCAATAACGTTTCCTATGCAAATTGTTATACGATCCAAAAGAGTCGATATTTCAAACTATCTAGCTAAAGTTGTCCAAACAGAGCAAGCTTTAGCGGATCCTCTTTTAAAAAGACAGGCGCAGGCTTACAGAAAATTTATTCAGGAGATTATTAAAGTTAATAACGTTTTGGATAAGAAGTTTTACGTGGTAGTGCCATCTGGAAGCTCAAAGTATCAGGAGCTGGGCTCTTCTCCATTTGACTGGATTACTAGACTCTTCGGAACTCACGCAAAAAGGGTGAAAGTAAATGTCGAGCAGGCACTGGAAAGGGCCAGGCCAGAATTACTGCCAAAAGTGGAGCACTTGATTGGTGAATTTAACAGACTTGGAATAAAAGCTAGACAGCTAAACACGCAGGAAATCGTGGAACTTTACTTTGAATTTTACAATCCGGGAACCTCTCAAAACCAAAGAATTAGAACAAACGTAAATGATTACAGAACAGCGCTTGTGGAGCCTGCGATTCTTGAGGAATAATAAAAAATGAAACTACCAAAATTAACACTGGGAAAGAAAAGTCCAAGGAAAGCGCCAGGCGAGGAGCAGATTCAAACCCAGCAGGGGGAATCGGCGGGGGAAATCATTGGAAGAGGTATGGTTGATATCAAAGATATAATCGCGCCTTCCGCCATAGAGGTAGATTTTAATCACGTAAAGGTTGGGAACACGTATTACAGAACCCTATTTGTTTCGGGTTACCCAAGGTTCGTTGGCGCAAACTGGCTTTCTCCAATAATCAACTTTGATCACTCTTTGGATATTTCCATGTTTTATTATCCGGTTAAGTCTCAGGGAATTTTGGATGATTTAAAAAGAAAAATTACAGAGCTCGAAGCAACTGTAAGATCTGATGCGGAAAGAGGAAAGATTGCCGATCCAGTAGTAGTAGCTGCTTTAGAAGACGCAAACACTCTGCAGGAACAATTAGTAAAAGGTGTAGAAAAATTCTTCCAATTTTCGTTTTACATAACAATTCCCGCGGAAAGTCTGGAAGAGTTGGACAACCTAACTAAAAATTTGGAAGGTACACTTGGATCTTTGCTTTTAATTTCTAAGAACGCAACTTTGCAAATGGAGCAGGGCCTACAATCATCAGTTCCAACAGCGGTGGATAAGCTTTTGATAACTAGAAACATGGACACTACAAGCTTGGCCACAACATTTCCATTCACTTCGTCTGATCTTACTTCCGATACGGGAATTATGTACGGAATCAATAAGCACAACGGATCTTTGGTAATTTTCGACAGGTTTTCTTTGGAAAACGCCAAT
Source organism: uncultured Candidatus Saccharibacteria bacterium (assembly GCA_964529125.1). GTDB lineage: Bacteria > Patescibacteriota > WWE3 > UBA101185 > UBA10185 > 2-01-FULL-42-13. Next base: position 23,969 of record CAZGUN010000001.1, on the reverse strand, counting down.
ACCGTAGTTTTTGCCAAATCAGGTTCAGGAAAATCTTACATGGTAAAACTTGAAGTAATAAGATCAATAATTTTTGGGACGGAAATTTTAATTGTTGATCCTGAAGAAGAGTACAGACCAATTTGTGAAGCTTTAGGTGGAAACTACATAGATTTCTCGGCAAATTCTACTTCGAAAATAAATCCGTTTGACTTATCTGGAGTCGCGGTTGAAGGCGAGAACGAACTTGGGCAAAAACTTCTTTCTCTGCACACTCTTTTGAAATTGATGCTTGGCGCTTTAAGCCCAACTGAAGAGGCAATTCTGGACAGAGCGTTAATTGAAACCTATCGTCTAAAGGGGATTACACCTGACCCAGACACCCAACAAAGCATTGAGCCGCCGGTTATGGAAGATTTATATAAAGTGCTGTTGGGCGCGTCAGAACCTGAGGCTCGCGGCATGGCCGATAGATTGGAAAAGTTCATAAAAGGCTCCATGACGGGAATATTCGACCAGCAGTCAAATGTTAATTTTGGTTCTAAAATGACCGTTTTTTCGACAAGGAATTTTGAAGACGCTCTAAGACCGATTGCCTTTTTTATGATTTTAGATTTTATCTGGACTCGAATTAGAAAAGATTTGAAAAAAAGACTTTTGATAATGGAAGAAGCCTGGTATTTAATGCAAAACAAAGATAGTGCACAGTTTTTGTACAGTATCGCAAAACGCGCGAGAAAATATTACTTGGGATTGACAACAATTACACAGGATGTTGACGACTTCTTAAAGTCTGAGTACGGACATGCAGTTGTGAGTAACTCTTCGATTCAAGTTTTGTTGAAACAACACCCCGCGGCAATAGATAGAATTGCAGAAGTATTTTATCTTTCCGAAGGTGAGAAAAGATTGCTTTTGGCTGCAGATAAAGGGGAAGGTTTGTTCTTTGCTGGATCTAACCACGTAGCTATAAAAGTAGTGGCGTCAGAAGAGGAACATAGATTAATAACGACAAACCCGGAGGAAATTCTTAGAATGAGAGCGGAGGCTCAGGAAAAAATCTTAAAATCCATGCCGCAACCAAAAGCGCCAAAACAATCGTACCGACCAATTCAAAACGTGGATTTTAGTAAATATGAACCAATCGGTGTGCAAAATACGGTTCCGAGACCAGTGGTCACAGCCCCAACACCTCCCAAAGCTCCGCTGACTTCAAATGTTAGGGCTGTAAGTCCACCACCAACGCCACAAACTCCGGCTTCCCAACCTCAACAAGCCCGGCCGCAGGTACAGCAACCCAAGCCCCCAACCTCAACTCCAGCGCAGGATATCGGACCAAACACCACAAACGATTCGAATCAGGGGTTAATAAGCTTAGGGGAAGATGGAAAAACTCGGGTAACGCAGTTAAACTAAACGCTCTTTCTAATTCTGAACTCTCAGCGGCATTATAATGTGTAGATAATCCTCATCTCCTACCACTTTTAACAAACCAGGAAGCATGTTTCCGTTTGTAGAAAAGGTAACACGCTCACTACCAGCGTTATTCAAGAAATCCAGCAAGAATTTAGCATTAAAAGCCATTTCTAGTTTTTCTCCGGTTACTTTTGCAGAAACCTGGCTGTTATTCTCGCCTGACTCTTGCGCGGTAGATGAAAGGTAAATCATTCCTTCTGGATCGAAAGTTAAACTTATTGCACTATTCATTTCCCTTGCAAAAACGTTTGTGAGCTTTACCGCCTCTAAAAGTTCACTTACAGAAAATTCCGCGCTTAAAGAAGTTTCTCCCGGAATTAGCTTTTTGTAGTCAGGAAAAGTTCCGTCAATTATTCGCGTGGAAATTAAAATACCGTCAGCTTCAAATAATGCGAGGTTATCGTTAGCGTCCAATGCAAATTTAATTGGCCCATCAGAGCTTCCCAAAAGTCTTGCAACTTCAATGAGGGTTTTTGCCGGTACTACGACATTAAAGGCTGCTTCTTTCTTGCCAACCTTCAGGGTTTTTTCGGAAAGCCTAAACCCATCAGCTGAGACCGCGGTTAAAACACCCTTATCATAATTAAGCAAAATCCCACCTAAAATTGGCCTGCTGTCATCCAAAGCTGCAGAAAATCCCACTGCGTTTATTGCTGAAGAAAATTCCTGTGGCGCAAGTTCTAATACTTGAAGCTTTTTGGACATTTGGGGAAGCTCTGGGTAATCAGAAGCGGCCATACCAACAAACTTTGATTTTGTTCCACCCGAAGAAAGATGCAAAATTGAATCCTTCAGCTCGCCTGTTACGGTTCCGGGTGAAAGTAAAGAAACGAACTCACTTAAAAGTCTTGCGGGAATAGTAATTGAACCTTCTGCTTCAACGGAGGCCCCGACGTATGTAGAAATTCCAGTTTCCATATTAAACGCGGAAAGTTTAAGTCTTCCATCTTCAGCATTTATTAAAACGTTTGAAAGAATTGGAAGGGGGGCTCGTACCGAAATGGCTTTGCCCACAATAGATAACCCTTTAGCTAAGTTTTCCTGTAAGCATGTAAACTTCACTTAAACATCTTCCTTTAATTTAAGGACAACTCTTCTATCACGGCCCTCGCCAGCACTTTCAGAGATAATGTCGGGGTACTCGGCAACAAAGACGTGAACTTGTCTGCGCTCAAAAGCGTTCATTGGGGGCAGCTCAGCCTCTGATTTGTGAAAACGAACTCTATCTATAAAGTTCTTAGTCATTTCTTCAATCTTGCTGTTTCTGCTTTCCCGGTAGGCATTTATATCAACTAAAACGTGAACCCATTCGTTAAGTTCGTTGAAAAGCATTGTCGCAAGAAGCGTTTGTAAAGCATTTAGTGATTCACCACGATATCCAATTAGAAAACTTAAATCATCACCCTCAATTGAGATTTTGTACGTACCGTCTTCTTCCACAATAGAAACTTTTGGAGTAACTCCGATAAAGTTTAGAATTTCATTAAGTTTATTTTTTAATAGTTGTTCCGACATTGATGTTGAGCTTTCTAAGCCATGGCGTTAATCCGCCCCAACCTGAAACAAAATATTGCTGAACCAGTGAAAATATTGTTGTTACCAAAATGTACAAGGCTGCACCCGAAGGCAAACTTGCACCAATGAATACGGTCATCACGGGCATTAAGTACAGCATCTGCTCTTGCATATTATAAGCCAGGTCATCTTTCTTGTCAGGGGTTCTTTTGGCGGCTTTTTCTCCTGCCTCAACATATGGGTACATCATTTTTGAAGCGAAAAGCTGGAAAATACCCGCCAAAACTGGTAACACAAAATAAGGGTCGGCTTTGGCCAGGTTCATATACCAAAAGGTCGTGTTGATAGAGACACCTTCAACAAACCTTAAAGCCGGAAAGTAAAGTAGGTTGTTTAGGGCATTTATATCGACATTTATTGAGAAGCGGTTAATAACATTATATAAAGCGATCAAAACCACAATCATAGAGATTTGGGTCAGACAGCCCGACGCGGGGTTTAAACCGTGTCTTTTGAAAAGTTCCATTTGCTCCTTCGCAAGCTTTTGCTTGTCATGCTTATACTTACTTTTAAGCTTTTCGATTTCTGGCTGTAAGTCTCTTTGCTTTTGCATTGTTTTCATTGAAGGAAGGATTACGGGGATTAAAAGTGCGCGAATAATGATTGTCAGAACAATTATCGCCAAACCCATATTTCCACCAAGAAATGTGTATAGAGCTACGAATAGATTTAATATTGGGTTAACAAGTATTGTGTTCCAGATTGTGCCAAGCATTATTTAACAAGATCCTTTCCGCCTTTTGATAACGGGTTACATCTTAACACGCGCCAGGTTCCCATTAAAGAGCCTCTCAATACCCCATACTTATCTATTGCCTGATAGGAGTATTCTGAGCAACTGGGTGTAAACCTGCAGGCGTGCACACCAAAATTAACCGAAGAAAGGCGTTTTTGGTAAAACTTTATTAATTTCAATACTAACTTCTTCATATCCTTTGGTTTCGGCAGATTTTTTGGGATGAACTACTATCCAGTATCCGGGTTTAATCTTTTTTACTGCGTGCCTTAGAACTTCGCGAAATACTCTTTTTACTCTATTTCGTACTGGAGCTATTTTACTGTATCTGTTTGTTACAACAACCCCCATACGAGACGGGCCGTCGTAGTTGTATATATCAAGGTAAAAAATGTCAAAAAGTGGACTGCTTACCTTCTTACCAAGCCTGCGGGTTTTATTAAATTCATAGGTTGAGGAAAGTCGGTTGGGTTTTGGGAGCATGGAGGAATTATAGCCTACTGGACTTATTTTCCTTTAAGGGATCTTACTAGCAGTTTTCGGCCTTTGCTGGCCCTTCTTTTTAACACGCGACGCCCACCCTTTGAAGACATTCTTTTTAGAAATCCGTGCTTTTTAACTCTTTTTCGTTTTTTAGGTTGCCAGGTTCTCTTAGGCATAGCTCGGGGATTGTAGAGTAAAGGTTGCCTTAGGTCAAACTTTTGCCCCAATCCTGCAACCCACATTGCTTGATTTATTGTGGATAACTTATATATAGTTATGCACAGTAGAGTATTTAGGTTTGCCCTCTATTTCTCAACTTTTATGGATGTAAAAGATTTATGGAAAGCAGTTCTTGCCGAACTGCAAGTAAACCTCTCAGAAACCCAGTTTAAAACCTGGGTTCAAAAAACCCGTGCCCAGGCTTTAACAAAAGATTCTTTGGAGGTTGTATGCGAAAACCCTTTCGCTAAAAGACAGTTAGAGGGAAGGCTTCGTTCACTTGTTCAAGACAGCGTAAATAAAATAGGGAAAGGGCATTACAAGCTTATTTTTAAAGTAGGCGATGTTATTTCGAAAAACGGTTCGCAGGAGCTTGGTCCGCTTTTTGAGCCTCAAGCAAAAGCAATGAGCGAGGCGGCGGCTTCAAGATCAACAAAAGCCGGGCTTTCCCCACATATGACTTTTGACAGCTACATCATGGGCTCCAACAACCAGCTTGCCCACGCTATTGCTTCGGCTGTTGCTGAAAAGCCTGGAAAACTTTACAATCCGTTTTTTATATACTCAGGTGTGGGCCTAGGCAAAACTCACTTGATGCATGCGATTGGAAATGAAATTGTTCAAAAACATCCAAATCTGAAAGTTATTTATACAACTGGTGAAACTTTTGGAAACGAAATAATTGACGCGATTAGAAGCGGGGCCCGCGGGGGTTCGGGAGGCACAAGCTGGTTTAGGAATAAATATAGAACGGTGGATGTGTTTTTGCTGGATGACATTCAATTTATTGCCGGAAAAGAAGCGACCCAGGAAGAGTTCTTTCACACCTTCAACACTTTACACATGGCTCAAAAACAGATTGTGATTGCCTCAGATCGTCCGCCTAAAGACTTTACAGACTTGGAAGAAAGAGTGACTTCCAGGCTTAGTAGCGGCATTATTTCGGACATCTCAAAACCGGACGTTGACACAAGAATTGCTATTCTTAGAACCAAGCGTGATCAGGCAGGACACAGCGTTCCAAACGAGGTAATAGATTTTATTGCCGAAAAAATTGATACAAACATTAGGGAGCTTGAAGGTGCTTACCTGCAGGTTTTAACTCAAGCCCAAGCCAACAAAGTTGCACCAACACTAGAAGTTGCAAAAAGTGCATTGGAAGGTTCAATAATAAGAGAAAAAATTAAACGAACGGTTAACACAAACGATATTATAAAAACCGTCGCAAATTATTATTCGGTTCGCGTGACAGATTTAAAGGGGAGCAGAAGAACCAAAGAAATTGTTGTTCCAAGACAAATTGCGATGTACTTAATGTATGAAATGACTGAGACTCCGTATATGAGTATTGGGGAGCTAATGGGCGGACGGGATCACACAACGATAATGCATGGGGTTCAGAAAGTAGGGGACGAAATGCTTCAGGAAGTAAAAACAAGAAGGGACATTGAGAATATTAAAAAGGTGTTGGAGGATTAGGGGATAAGTATTTCTATTTTATAGGGCATGGGGATAAACTGGCCTAGTTATCCACAAGGTTATTCACAAGATTTTAGGGGTTTTCAACATTAGAAAAGGTTGTAACGACGGTCAAACCTGTGCAAAGCCCTTCTAAGAGCCTGGGGCCGCAACGAAATATCAACAATTTAGGTTATATACAAGGACGAAAGGTTGTTTAGGCTGCCGGCGCAACAAAACTTCATGTTATACACTTATCAACACCTTCTATTACTAATGCTACGTATTTAATATATAGTTAATTTATTGAATGGGGTTGGGGATATGTTCTATTTAATTCTCTGGTTATCAAAAACATTAAACTTTATAATTAATTTCCTACACCTTGGTGCCGGATACACTTGGCCGGGGCATTTCGCTTTAAATATAAATCCCAAAGTTGCAAAAAACACACGTTTCAAATTTCCGATGGGCGTAGTGCTTCTTACAGGAACCAATGGCAAGACTACAACTTCCAAGCTTCTCACCCACATTTTTGAAACAAGTGGTTTAAAGGTTACGTATAATAGAACAGGAGCCAATTTGCTAAATGGAGTTGTCTCAGCCGTTTTACTAGATATGGATTGGAAAGGTAAGCATGGTTCGGATATCGCAGTTTTTGAGGTTGATGAAAATAACCTCCCTGTGGTTTTAGAATATTTTTCACCGAATGTTTTAGTTTTACTGAACCTTTCCCGAGATCAGCTTGATAGGTACGGAGAAGTGGATATTATTTTGGAAAAATGGCTTTCGGCAATAGACACTATGGATCCTTCGGCGGAGCTTGTTTTGGATTCTACCCAAAAGTATTTTAAACAGCTTCCAGAGGTTTTTGAGGGCGATATTACTTACTTTGACGGTGATAGTACCTACTTAAAACAAACATCGTTGGTGGGAGAGTTTAACGCAAAAAATGTTAACGCGGCCGTTTATACCGCCCAACTTGTAGGTATTGCTGACGAGAGCATCTCAAAAGCCCTAAAAACCTTTAATTTTGCTTACGGCAGAGGCGAAACCATAACACATGCCGGAAAGCCTTGGAAAATTTTGTTAGCAAAAAACCCCGCGAGTTTTAATAACAACCTAGATATTATTCTAAGCGGAGAGGTCAGCGCTGACACCCTCGTTTTTGTTTTTAACGATAAAATTCCCGATGGCCGGGATGTTTCGTGGATTTATGATATTGAGACGGAGAAGCTACAGAAAGCCTGCGAGGGAAAAAATATCTATGTTACGGGAACAAGGGGTTTGGATATGGCGGTTAGGTTAAAGTACGCAGGCGTAGAAATTAAAAAAGAAAATATTTTCGAAACGGTTGAGGAAGCAGTTCAGGCGGTCGGTTTGGCCGGGTCGGCGAAAGATATTTTAGCCCTGCCTAACTATTCGGCCATGTTACAACTTAGAAAAGTTTTAACCGGAAGGGCAATTTTATGAACTTGGAAAAGAAACTAACAATCGGTTACTTTTACCCGGACCTGCTTAACCTATACGGAGATGATGGAAATGTGCAAATACTTTTGTCCAGGGCAAAAGCCAGGGGAATTGACGCAAAAGTAGTGCACGTTAATGTGGAAACTGAAGTGACCGAGGAGTTAATGGATAGCCTGGATATTGTCTTTATGGGTGGCGGCCCGGACTCAAGCCAAAAAGGTATGTATAAGGATTTGCTTGAAACCAAAGGTAATTATCTAAAAGAGTACGTGGGGGAAGGCGGGGTTGGTTTATACATCTGCGGCTCTTATCAGCTTTTTGGTAAATACTATAAATCCGCGGATGGTAGTATGCTGGACGGTCTTGGTATTTTTAATGTTTACACAGAGCACTTTGGTAACCATAAACCACGATGCATAGGGAATGTTGTTTGCGAAATTGAAGATCAGATAAAATCCGACCCCCTATTCAAAAAAATTAACACGATTGGAAATACCCTGGTAGGTTTTGAAAATCATGGGGGGCGAACATATTTAGAAAAGGGCGCGCAACCCTTCGCAAAGATTGTAATGGGGCACGGTAATAATTCTGAAGATGGTGCCGAGGGGATAATTTATAAAAACTCCATCGGAACCTACCTTCACGGCCCGGTACTTGCAAGAAATCCCCATCTAGCCGATTATCTAATTGCAAAGAGCTTAGGCCTAGAAGATTTAGACAAACTTGATGACACCTTGATAATTTCTGCCCACACTGCCTCAAAGAAACTCAAACAATGACCGGAAAACTACAAACTTGGCTTTTTTATCTACTGGTACTTTTATTGCCGTTAAATTTAGGCAAGCATTTTATTATTTCCGAGGCTTTTGTAAAAACTTACTTGGTTGATTATTTAGTTCCGGTTATTTGGGGAACTGATTTGATTGTTTTTTTGATTTTGGTGGTTTGGTTTATTTCCGGAGGTCTGAAAGAGCTACCTAAAGAAAAATATACAAAGTTTGTTTTTCTATTTTTAGTTTCTTTACTATCTTCAATTGCGGTTTCCTCACGAATTTTGCCAAGCGCTTTTGTGTTTGTAAGTTTAGTTTTGCACGCATTGTTTGCGCTTTTTGTTGCGGCGAAAGTTTCCGCGAAGATACATTTTGAAAAAATAACAAGTGTTTTGGCTGTTAGCGTTATTTTACTTTCTGTTTTAGCGCTAGTTCAGTGGCAGGCTCAAGGTTCGGCGTTTAATAATTACCTTTTCTTTGGCGAGCAGCCCCACAACTCTTCAACCGAAAATATCGCACTAACAAGCTTATTTGGTTCTTTGCGCGTTCCTGTCTATGGAACGTTTCGCCACCCCAATGTCTTTGGAGGATTCCTGGCGATTGTTTTACTTTGGATTTTTTCGCAGCTGCTTTTGGGCAAAAAAGAAGGCCGGGAGGCCTGGCGCAACGCTTTGTATGCTGTAAGCCTAGTGGCGGGGCTAACGGCCATGATTCTAACTTTTAGCCAAGTGGCGGGCGCAGCCCTGATCTTAGGCGCGCTGTTTTTGTTGTTAATAAAAAAAGCGGGTAAGCCCGGCGTAATTTTTTCTATCGTCGTAACGCTTCTAATTTTTCTTTTTGGACTTTTTCTTCCGGTGTTTCCAAAGCTAGGTCTGTTTCAGGACAACCCTTCAATTTACCGCCGGGCAAACCTCCAAAGATCGGCTTACATGATGCTTAAGGAAAATACACTTTTTGGCGTTGGCCTAAATAACTTTACTGTAAGGGTCGAAGATTACTTACCACCCTCGCAGATCTTAAGGTTCACACAACCAACACATAACATTTTCGTGCTTCTTCTTGCCGAAGCGGGGGTATTTGCTTTTATTACTTTTCTGGCCCTGTTGATTTTTGTCGCCGTCACACTTCTCGAGCAGCCTTTTGGTATTCCGGCCGTGTTGTTCGTAACAATCTTGCAAATTTTTATTATAGGAAGTCTTGACCATTATTTGCTGACAATTCAGCAAACACAGCTTTTGTTTTGGTTGACGGTGGGACTTGCACTAACATATACTAAGAAAGATGTCGAAGTATAAATTAAAAACGCTTGCCCTACTTTCGGCTTTGCCAATTTTGTTTACCGCCTGCACCCTGCAGGACTTACCCCTTATCGGAGGTTTGTTCGGCGGTGTTAATTCAAATGCGCCGGTTGAACTTACTATGTGGGGCTTGTGGGAGCAGGGAACAACCCTCGCGCCTTTAGTCGCCGATTTTCAGACGAAATTTCCTAACGCTACATTAAAATATGACGACATGTCGGTGCTAAAACTTAACGGCCTGGTTGATTACAAGACGCGGGTTTTTTCGCGAATGGAACAGTCAAGCTGGGATGCCGATGTGGTTATGATTCATAATAGCTGGGTTTCAAGGCTTGCTAAGGCCGGATTTCTTGAGCCAATGCCGGAAAGCTTAATGTCACCGGCGGGGTATTCTCAAACGTACTACCCAGTATCAAGCACAAGCGGAATTGTTGACGGGCAGGTTTACGCAGTTCCCGCTTACTACGATGGATTAGTGCTTGTTTATAATAAAGATCACTTTGATGAAATTGGCCAGATTAACCCACCAACAGCTTGGGAAGAGTTCAGACGTGTCGCAATTGACCTTACGGTTCTTTCAGAAGGGGTAGGCGCTCAGCAGCAGGTTTTGCGAGGTGGCGCGGCGGTTGGTGGCGCTGATAATATTGGCCATTTCTCGGATATTTTAGGTTTGATGTGGAAGCAGGCTGGGGTAAGTATTCCAGATGGAATAGATTCAGTTCCGGCTCAAGACGCCCTATCTTTCTACACAAGCTTGCTTAAAGATCACAAAGTTTGGCGAAACGATTTTCCCGAAGCCACAACCGCATTTGTAAACAAACAAGTTTCCATGATTTTTGTTCCAAGCTGGCAGGTTTTAGATATTTTAAAGGCGGCTCCAGATATGAACATCGGAATTGCCCCGGTTCCGCAAGCCTTGGCAAGCAGCCCTGTTACATGGGGAAGCTTTTGGATGTATGTGGTTCCTAAAAACAGCGATGCAACAAAACAGGTTTCGTGGGAATTTATTAACTACCTAGGTTCGCAGGATGGGGAAAGGGCGTTGTTTAACAGTGCCTCAAAGGATAGGCCTTTTGGTCCGGCGTACGCGCGCGTGGATTTAGCCTCCACGCTAACAAACCACGAATACCTAGGGCCACTTGTGAAAACAGCACCATTTGCTCAAAGTGCGGAAATTGCCGGTAGATCCGGAAACAGGCTTCAAGAAGAAGAGCTGAAGAAGGCGGTAAACACAGTGCTTAGCGGCGATCTAACCGTTGAAGAAGCTCTAAAAGCCGCAAAAGAAACCCTTAACTTTTAAAGTATAATTTTCTCATGTTAATTCTCGGAATAGAAACCTCGTGTGATGAAACAGCGGCTGCTATTGTTGAAGGCAGCGAAGCTGGTGTAAAAGTTATTTCATCTTCCCTGGCTACCTCAAGAGAGCTGCACGAAAAAACTGGCGGGATTGTTCCAGAGGTTGCCGCGCGAAAGCAGGTTGAGTCTATTGTGCCGGTTGTGGAGGATGTTTTGAAGCAGGCGGGGCTTACGCTTAATGACATTGATAAACTTGCGGTTACGATTGGGCCCGGGCTTATTGGTTCGCTTGTGGTTGGAGTTGCTGCGGCAAAGTCCTTAGCTTTAGCCACCGAAAAGCCCTTAATTCCCGTTAATCACTTAGTTGGGCATATTTACGCGAACTGGGTTGGTGATAATAAACCCGAATTTCCCGCCGTTGCGTTAGTAGTAAGTGGTGGCCACACAGATTTGGTTTTGATGAAAGGTCACGGTGCTCTTGTATATTTGGGTGGGACTTTAGATGACGCAGCTGGCGAGGCTTTTGATAAAGTTGCAAGGCTTCTTGGAATTAAAAAATATCTTGGCGGAGCCGAACTTTCCAAAGTTGCGCAGTCTTGTATTGAAAATAAAATGGTTGGAGTTTTGCCCCGTCCAAAAATTACAGATTCTGATTACGGCTTTTCTTTCTCAGGATTAAAAACCGCAGTCAAAAGGGTTGTTGATGCTGGAGATTTTGAATTAGAAAGTTTGGCAAAAGAATTTGAAACAGCAGTTGTTGATGTGTTGGTTGCAAAAACAATACGAGCGGCAAAAGAGCATAAAGTTAAAACCATTTTGCTTGGGGGTGGAGTTGCGGCTAATTTTCAGCTAAGAGAAAGAATGAAAAAGGAGGCAGAGAGCTTGGGCATTAAGATTTTTATTCCTCCCGCTGATTTGTGCACAGATAACGCGATTTACATTGCAACTGCGGCTTATTTTAACCAAATTGAAAAGGACTTAAGTGATATTAATCCCAACCCTTCTTTAGGGATTATGGATTTAGTTTGATAATATTTTCCCATGCAGCTGCAAGAGCTACTAAAAGAACTTGATTCGTTAAATCTTCCAAAAAACCAATATGTGATAACTTCATCGGCAGCGCTTGCCGTTAGAGGTATAAGAGAGGCAAATGACTTAGATATTGTTGTTTCAGCCGAGCTTGGGAATACTCTAAAACCAAAGTACCCACTAATCAAGGAGCCATTTGAACGTATTAAATTAACCGACAACATAGAAGCCCTTGGACCGCCGTCGCTTTTTGTAGATCCGAAAGTTGTGACGCCCGATAAACTTCTTATAAACCCAGAAGTAATCGCGGGACATCCTTATGTAAACCTTGAAACTTTGAGAATTTTTAAAGCCCTGGGGACAAGGGAAAAAGATGTTAGTGACGTTAGATTAATAGATGATTATTTATCAAAAACAAACCTATGAGCAAACTTGCTTCTTTAATTTCACTAAAAAAACATAACCTGCCAGTTGTACCCTTCCAAGTACTTAAAAAAGAGAGCCTACGAAAACAAATAGAGGGTTTTGTAGAAAAAGAAAAACCCACAACATTTATGATTCGAACCGACGGCAAGGAGAACTTTTCCCCCTCCATAATCAACGCAGTTTTATCGGATGGGCTTATTCAACAAGCTGAGGCCTTTTTTGACGAAGGCTATGAGGTTTTTATTGGGAGTGGCGAGGGCGGCATTTTTAAAAATTTCTGGAGTCTAAATATACAGAAGATTGGCGATACAGTTGTTGTGGAAGCTGTAGGACCCGGTTTTACCGCCATTGACCTAAATAGGCACGGATCCCTCCACGAAAGCTTTGAGATACAGTACCCACAACTTGAAATATCCAAAGATGGAAAATTTCTTGTAAGCCCCTCTGTGTATGAAGAGGAGCGAAAGAAGAAATTAGTTGAGTCGAAGAAGAAAGATAGATTTCCAGACGATGCGTATATAGGTACTTATACAATTTACCCGTCTCTGGGCGAAAAGCAGGTAAATTACATCAAGGATTGTATTCCAAAACTTGTTGAGATCGCGAAAGAGCTGTCTGGTGGTACAGCCAGTGACTTTATTGCATCCATGTGTTTTCTTGGAGACAGCAAAAACCCAATATTCTGGGATGTTTACACATTGAGTTAAATCCCCATCGTGATGTTAATATAGTCGAATGAAAGAGTTGATAACAAAAGAAGGATTCGACAAAATCCGTGAAAGTAAAAAGAAAATAGAGAGAGACCTTGCAGAAATTAATCAAAAAAGGGCAGAAATGTCCGGAGGCGGGGGAGGTTGGCACGAAAACAATCAGTTTGAATTTCTGGAAGAGCAAGCACACCACACGAGGTCACGGCTTTTGGAAATAAATAAACGGATACTAAATCTTAAAGTGGTTAGCGCAGATGAGATAGTTGTTTCTGGAGAAGTAGGTTTTGGTTCTTCAGTTGATTTTGAAATTGATGGAGAAAAGATGACTTATAAAGTTCTTGGAGATGCAGAATCTGACTTGTCCGGCGGCGTTATATCCTACAGATCCGCTCTAGGCAGCCTTCTGTATTCGAGAAAAGAGAAAGAAGAGTTTGAAGCGAAACTAGCTCAAAGAGAAGTAAAGATAAAGATTCTTAAGATATACTAGCGATAAGATTTTACTGCACCTCTATTTTTTACAAGGAAGATTTGTATTAATAGGCCTGAGCAAATAACCACCTATGCAATGCTTTTTTACCGCAGTAAATGCACTTTCCGGACTTTTCCTTTGTACCTAGGGGCAGGCATCTAGTTGTAGCTTTGGTCTCAAGCTTTATCGCGGCTTCACACGTAGCGTCCTCGCACCAGAGGGAGTTTATAAAACCCTTGTGACTCTCAGCAAGGTTTTTGAATTCTGCATAGCTCGAAATATTGTAGGTATTTTCCACGCGGAATTTCTTTGCGGAGTTCTTTAGGGATTTCTGTAGGCTTTTCAGATCTGCGCGAAGTTCTCTGGATACGTTCTCGACCTGGACATTCCGTTTCTCCCTATTTATCCTCTGGACAAAAGTTACGTACCCGTCTGAAACCTCTCTGGTTCCGACCTCAATCCTAACCGGCACCCCCTTAGCTTCCCATTCATTGAACTTGAACCCTGGTGTTACATAATCCCTTGTATCTAACTCAATCCTAAAGCTTCGGCCCAAGGATTTCCTTATCCCATCGCAGAATTTTAGAATTGCAGCTTTTTCATTTTCACCTTTCCATATAGGAACGATAACAGCCTGCACCGGCGCCACCAGAGGAGGTAGTACCAAACCGTTATCATCGCTGTGGGTCATAATTAATCCTCCTATTATTCTTGTGCTCATGCCCCAGCTAGTTTGCCATGCCAATCTTTCTTCGTCGTTTTCGTCGGCGTATTTTATGTTGAAAGCTTTTGCAAAGTTATCACCCAAGTTGTGTGAGGTTCCAGATTGAAGGGCTTTGCCGTCCTGCATAAGGGCCTCAACGGTGTATGTTCGCAAAGCGCCTGGGAATTTTTCTGATTCTGATTTCCTTCCAGTAACCACCGACATCCCCAGGAAATTTTCAGCAAAGTCCTTGTATACCTGAAGCATCTTTATCGCCTCTTCCTCTGCTTCTGCCTCGTTTTTATGTACAGTGTGGCCCTCCTGCCATAAAAACTCACTTGTTCTAAGGAAAAGTCTTGTTCTCATTTCCCATCTGATTACATTTGCCCATTGATTAACAAGTAATGGGAGGTCTCTCCAGGAATGGATCCATTTTGAGAAGGCCTCATACATTATCGCTTCCGATGTCGGTCTCAGGATCATTTCTTCCTCAAGCTTGGATTCAGGATCGACAATCAAGTTACCGTTATCAATTTTTAATCTGTGATGAGTAACGACTGCAGACTCTTTTGCGAACCCATCAACATGCGCGGCTTCTCGGGCAATTACTGATTTTGGTATGAAGATGGGAAAATAAAGATTTTTGTGTCCAGTTTCTTTTATCACAGAATCCAGCTTTTTTTGAATATTTTCCCAAATGGCGTAACCGTGAGGTTTAATGACCATGCAACCTCTAACAATTGAATTTTCGGCTAAGTCGGCCTCTCTTATTACATCCAAATACCACTTTGAGTAATCTTCTTTTCGTGACGCGATTTCCTTTATTCTCATGTGGATAATTTAGCACGAAATCAGCATTTACTGGTAGTATAAAGGGGCTATGAAGGACTTTATAAAGAAAAATTGGCTTTTAATAATGGCAATTATTTATTTCTTTTTACCTCTAGACTTTATTCCGGACATTATTCCAGCTTTTGGTTTCGGTGACGATATTTTAGTTTTGTTAGCAACACTTTTTATTAGATACAGAAAATTTCAAAAGGCTGAAAAAGAAACAAAAGGCAGAATTATTGAAGGGCAACTTGTAGATGAGTAAAGAAATGGAAAAAAAATACGATCATAAAGAAGTAGAAGCTCGTATCTATAAGATGTGGGAAGATGGGGGTTATTTTAAAGCTGAGTCCGACCCTAATAAAAAGCCATACACAATTGTTTTACCTCCTCCAAACGCCAGTGGAAAGATGCATACAGGAAACATTTTAATGATTGCAATTGAAGACCTTTTAATTCGCTGGAAAAGAATGAAAGGCTTTAGCGCGCTTTGGATTCCTGGAACTGATCATGCGGGTTTTGAAACCCAAATTACTTTTGAGCGCGAACTTGCAAAGGAAGACAAGTCCCGCCGTGATTTTGATCGTCAGACTCTTTATCAAAAGATTTGGGATTTTGTACAGAAAAATAAAAGCCAGATAGAGCAGCAAATTCGCGAAATGGGCGCGAGTGTTGATTGGTCGCGATATACATTTACTTTAGACGAGAAAGTCATAAACACCGTTTATAGTACTTTCGAAAAAATGCACAAAGAGGGACTTATCTACAAAGACAACTATATGGTCAACTTTTGCCCTAAATGTGGAACAACTTTTGCCGATGCAGAAATAACACATATTGAAAGAGAAGACCCGCTGTACTATATGAAATATGGACCCTTTGTTTTGGCTACAGTTCGCCCAGAAACAAAATTTGGCGATACAGCAGTAGCTGTGCACCCGGATGACGAGCGTTACAAGGAGTATGTAGGAAAAGAAATTGAGGTTGAGGGATTAGATGGGTCGTTTAAGCTTTTGGTTATTGCAGATTCTTATGTTGATCCAAAATTCGGTACAGGTGTTGTAAAAGTTACACCAGCCCACGATAAAAATGACTACGAAGCCGGGCTTCGACACAACCTAGAAATAAAGCCGGTAATAGATTTAAACGGTAGGCTTAATCAAAAGGCAGGAAAATACGCTGGTCTTAAGGTTGCCGAAGCTCGCAAGCAAATCGTGGAAGTACTTAACGAGAGAGGATTAATTG
Source organism: uncultured Candidatus Saccharibacteria bacterium (assembly GCA_964529125.1). Classification (GTDB taxonomy): domain Bacteria; phylum Patescibacteriota; class WWE3; order UBA101185; family UBA10185; genus 2-01-FULL-42-13. The sequence goes on along the minus strand of CAZGUN010000001.1, from coordinate 7,796 downwards.
TTAAAGTAGATGAGCATTACTCACACACGATAAGTTTGTGTAAGGCAGGGCACGATATAGAGCCTACAGTTTTGCCTAACTGGTTTGTGAGGGTGGAAAGCTTAAAAAAGCCGGCTCTGGAGGCTGTATTAAAGGGCGACGTGAAGATTTATCCGCAGTGGCAGCAAATAACCTACACACGCTGGATGGAACAGATGCGCGATTGGCCAATTTCAAGACAAGTGGTGTGGGGAATTAGAATTCCAGTTTGGTATAGTGCGGATGAAAACCCCGAGCTAAACATTAATTTCTTGGCAAAATCAGGCGAAGTTGTAACCGGAAAAATTGGAGAACTTCTGGACAAGTACCTGTTTGAGGAAATTGAAGCGGGACTTCAGACACTTCTTGCTCCGAAGGATTCGAAATATGTAATTGGTAAAGAAAAGCCCGCGGGAAATTTCCTTCCTGAAACCGACACTTTTGATACTTGGTTTTCAAGTGGTCAGTGGCCATTGGTAACGTTGGGGTATCCTAATTCCGAAGATTTTAAATATTTTTATCCAATGGATGTTTTAGAAACCGGTTGGGAAATAATTCGCTTGTGGGTAAGCCGAATGATAATGTTTGGAATTTACCTAACAGGCAAGCCTCCGTTTAAAGATGTGTACTTGCACGGATTGGTGCGCGCTTTAGACGGAAAGAAAATGAGCAAGTCATTGGGCAACGTAATTAACCCCGAAGAATTCCGAAATGAATACGGCACGGATGCCTTGAGAATGGGCTTAATTGCAGGAACTGCGAACGGGAAAGACTTTGCCTTTCCAAAAGATAAGGTAATTGCCTACAGAAACTTCGCAAATAAAATCTGGAACATGGCAAGATTCATGAATTTAATGTTTGAACAGCACGAAAAAGAAAACGGCGGCGAAATTCTCTGGGCCAAGCAAATAAAAGATAAGTGGTCGAAGGAAGACGTGGAAATTATTGCGGGATTAAATAAGACAATAAAGGTGGTTGACGAAAGTTTAGACAAATACAGATTTTTTGATGCGAGTGAGGCAATTTATCATTTTATGTGGGAGGATCTTGCGGCCAAATATATCGAGCAGGTTAAGGGTAGGGAAGATAAGGATGTCGCGTTGAGTGTTTTGAGGGACGTGCTGGTGGGTTGTTTGAGGCTTTTACACCCGTTTATGCCTTTTGTGACGGAAGAGATTTGGAGTCATATTCCTGGGAAAGGTAATGACCCACTAATTACTTCTTCATGGGCTAAAGCAGACTAGCTTTACTTCTTTTCGCTTGGGGTTTCCTTACCTTTTTCTTCAGTTTTACCTTCGGCTTTTGCCTTACCCTCGGTCTTTTCTCCAGTACCTTCTTCACCCTCCGCACCTTCTTCAACCTCAGGCTTTTCTCCAGTTACTTCCATACCTTCAATTAGCGCGGCTTCGTCAACAACCTCTTCCTCAACTTCTTCTTTCATTTCGGCGTAGTCTATTTTAACCACCATATCCTCGGAAGTTACGCCTAAAAGTTCAACCTTACCTTTATCGTATTTTAATTCTCCAACCAAAACATTCTGGCCGATTGCTTCCAAGTGTGAAACATTGACCTCAAACTTCTGCGGTAAATCAGAAGGCAAAGCCTCAACTTCTATTTCGTTTAACAGAACCAACACCAAACCCTCGCCGCTTTTTACAACCGGACTTTCCGCCTCGCCCACAATTTCAACCGGAATATGGGCTTTAATTTTTTCGGTCAAGTTCACTTTATGAAAACTTACGTGTATAGGAGTTAGATCAACAGGATTGAACTGAACCTCTTTAATAAGGACCTTTTCGCTTCTGTCGTTGTATTTTAAGTCAATTAAGGCTGTTTCGCCGGCCTCGCGGAATACGTTAATAAAGTCGTGAGCTCCAATAGTAAGTATGGTGGATTCGATTTCTTCACCGTAAACTACGGCTGGGATTTTTCTTTCGCTTCTAAGTTTTTTATTTTTCTTTCCGAGTGCTTCTCGTTTTGTTGCAACAATTTCCATATTGGTTTTCTCTTTAATTTACTGTGCAGTTCAAATAACTCTTCGTAAGACGTTGGTTTAAGCCCTATAAAATTTTGAAGTTCCGAACCTTTCAAATCAGACGAACTCGACATAGCTTCGCTTCCGGCCAGGGTAATTGTAACAATGCTTTCGGCCAGACAGTTTTGGCATACAGCGTGGGCTACAAGCGCTAGGGGAACCTTACTTATTGGAGTCAGTCTTGCTCCGTCCAGGCTCATTCCGCACTTATGACATTTTGTTTTAGATAGATGCTCGGTGATATGTTTTTCTACTATCATGTCTTTGCGGTTTCTGGCAGTTTCCTCGCGCGAACGTAGTCGATTCTACTTCATAGGCATTATAGGGTCAATAAGGGCTTTATTCCAGCCTATTCCAGGCTCAGGCGGAAGATTTTGTCTGTAGATAAGCTTTCCTCAAGCAAAACCTGGTTTTTACCGTCCGCTTTTAGGCCAAACGGCGGCTCAAACCGGAATATTACCTGATCCGCCCTGGTTCCGGGCTGCTTTTGCCAGTAGAGGCTATATTCTTCATTTTGGCTGTTTATGCTTAGAGGCGCCGGCAAATCGTAGTACAGCGTAAGCTGGGCGCTTTCTTGAGGATTAAGTTCCAAAAGCGTTTCAAAAGAATTGTAGTTTTGCACCCTATCTATGACCACTCCTTCAAAAATATCGGTAGTGGTTCCGTTTACCGCAAGAGTTGCTCCGGTTAGGTTTGTTCCGGTTTGAGTTAGCACGCGAACGTAATCTTTATATGGCCCTCCCGGCCAGGCCATATCTTTTCCAGTGTGATTATAGTTGAGAACCAGGATTCCTCTCAAAAGTCCGTCCCGCGTTTGAGAAGTAACCGTATACGACATTTGGTTTTGCACAAAATAGTTTGCTTTTGTCCCGCCTACATTTGAATTAACCACGTATAAATAATCAGAATTTCCAGCCTCAGTGTCCGCAAGACCCCCATCCCAGTTATTTTCCTCAAGAACCGCGTTAAAAGAGCTTCCCGAAAGGGTTAGCAACAGATGCTTTTTTTCTAAAGCTTTGTTTATTTCACGAAGTAAGTCGGGCATTTTCTCATTTGGAAGGGCAAAAATTGCTTCAAGAAGTTTTCCGCCGAAAATTGTCAGAAACACTTTCTTTTGTGTCGATCCGTTTTCGTAATTAAATTCGCTATGAAACTGAGTGCGTTCGTAAAGATTGTCCGCGGTTATTTCTTCGCCAAAGGCGGTTAGAAACACCGGGCCGGTTACGCGTAAAATATTTTCTGCAAAGTACAAATCAACCGCGGCAACCCCATCGATTCTTTTTCCGCTAACCTGTTCGTAAAGACTTTTTATAATTGCGGCACTTTCCGGAAAATTAGGGTTCCAGTTTGAGTTTCTAAGGTAAGCCCGGTCTTCATCCAACAGCTCACCCAAAACCGCAGGCGGCGCAACTTCTATATTTTGAGCATCAATCTGGCCGTCTGGATTGTAAATATCATCAATAGTAAGGTTTATAATTTTTCCATTTTGAACCTCAACTAGGGCGTATGAACCTATAAAACCACCAGTTGGGCGTATTTCATTGGAGTTTTGAAACAAAATTAAATACCTTTTCATTTCGTCCTTCGTCCCAAACAGGTCTGGAATTTCTGACGAAAGTACCGCCGCATCATCAACATGCTTTGTTAAGGAATTCAATACATTTTCGTATTCGGTCGCTTTTGCCGAAAGGTTTTTTGTTAGCGCGTTTTGATTTACACGCTTGTAATCGGCCTGAGCCCTTTGCAAACTGTTTTTAGCCTCGGTTAAATTAGCTTGTGCGTTTACAAAAGCATTTTCATCAAGTTGAAGGCCTGAGTTTGGTTTTATGGTTTCCCAAATTTGCGTAAAGGGCATGGCCGCTTTTGAAATGTAGTAAGTTCCTCTTGCGAAATGAGTCGCTGACGAAAGTAATGCCGCGTAAGAAGAAAAAGTTTCCTGTTTGCCCGCCGCAGCAAAAAGCCACCTTGACCTTGCAAGAGAAGATTGTGAGCTATGGAGCTTTTGGAACGAGGAGTTGGCGTCACTTTTTGCCTTCTCTGCGTCCATCTGGCTTAAATCCTGCGGAATTTTCTTAAGTGCGGAAACTCCAAGACTCGCGTTTATGCCGGTTTGTATAAAGGGCAATAAAACAAAGATAAATAAGGCAACGGAAATTCCAATAATAATTCCTACGCGTTGGCTAAATTGCGGTAGCGAAGCCCTTTTTTTCTTAAACTTTGTTTTTACCTCAAGCCTTTCCTCAACAAATTCCTCCGCGTCGGAAACAAGTTGGGTTATTCTCTCGACTGCTGTATCCTTTGCTCCAACCAAAGTTGACACTAACATGCCTCTTTGCTCGGCCTTTTCATCTTTTCTTTTTTGAATTAATTTATTGGGCTTAAAGCTATGTTCGTTGGTTTCGTAGCCAAACCATTCCAATGTTTGGGTTAAACCCTGCTTAAAGTCAATTTTTGGTTCCCATCTCAAAACATCCAGATCGGTTCTATCCAGCACTTTTGTCGAAAAGAAACTTTCGCCCGTGCCCTTTCGTTTAAAATCAATTTGAGTTCTTCCGTCCGCAACACTTTTTAGTAAATAGGCAATTTCCAAAACTGCATGTGGTTCCTCGGGAGCTAAAGTAAAGATTTTCCCGTCCGTACCTTTATTAAATAAAGATTTAATTAGTCCCGAGATTGCGTCGGAAATGTGAAGGTAATATTCTCTTTCGGTCCCATCGCCGTAAACTTCCAGGCTTTTGTTTTCAAGCAAATTCTTAAGCAGGTGGCCTAAGTTTCCGGTTGAAGCAAGGTTCATTCGCGGACCGTACACCTCAGGAAGTCTTGCGATACGAACATCAGTTTGATTGTTTTTGTAATATTCCCAGACCAAAGCTTCCGCGAATCTTTTTGCCTCACTTAGCGAATATCTTTTTTCTTCTTCCAAAGTCTCGCCGAAGTAGCTGTCCAAATCAATTGGTGAAGGTTGAGCCTGTAAAACATCAACTGAGGAAACAAGCAAGAACTTTGCTTCAGATTTGTGCGCAAGGTCAAGCAAATTTTTAGTCCCAAGAGTACTTGTGAGCAAGGAATCTAAACTTACAGCGTCGTGGGTATACAAGTAGGACTCCACGCCCGCCAAATGAATTATGTAATCGACACTTTGAATATTTTTGGGTAAACCTTCGTTAATATCGGTATCAAAAACCGCAAACTTTGGGTTTTCCAGCAAAGAGTTTATGTATACATCTTTTCCGGTTTTGAAGTTGTCTAAAACAATAACTCGCGCGTCGCGTTGTAACAACGCTTGCGATAGATGAGATCCTATAAAGCCAGCTCCTCCAGCGATTAAAACAGTGGGGGACAGGGCAGATTTTTTAATAACCTGTTCTTTTATTGCCACGGGCAGCTTTCCTTGGTGTAAGTATATCTAAGAGTCTGATTTTAAGCCACGGGTAAGCGTTCCGCCACCAACTTACGCGAGGTTGAGGACATGCGCTATAATCGTTGCTAATGGAACTAAAAACACTCATTCAAACTTTCCGAAAGCATTTGGCCCTAATTCTTGTTTTTGGCTTGGTTTTTGGCGTTTTGGGCGCCGCTTTTTATTACTACTACCCAAAATCCTATAAAGCAGTTGGTAGTTTTTATGTAGCCAGGATAATTAGTGAAAATCCACCTCAAGGTGATTTTACTTACGAAGGCTACTACGCTCAGCAGGCTGGTACAAACTACACCGAGACTTTCATTGGGCTTCTTGAGAGCGTGGACGTAAGAAAGCTTGTTCTGGAATCCATGCTGGTAGAGGTTAACGAAGCTAGCTTGAGGAAAGCAGCTAGAATTATAGATGTAAGGAAAACCGCTCCACAAATCGTCACGCTAACAGTAAAAGCTGCAGATCCTGAATCAGCGAAGAAAGTTTGGCAAACTTTTTCAAATGTTGCGATAAACACTTCCGCTATAAATACTGAATCTGCTGGTGACCCTTTGATTGAGGTTTGGCAAATAAGCTGGGAACCGGTAGTTTACGAAACTTTCAACAATTTGTATGTTGATATTTTGGTTGGCCTAACCCTTGGTTTATTTCTAGGAAGTTTTGTCGCTGCTCTTAAAGAGTACCTCTCATGAAAATGAAGTTGCATACAGATGGTGGAGCTAGAGGAAATCCCGGGCCTGGAGCCGGCGGAATCGTTTTAATGGACCACAAAGGGCGCGTAGTAAAGGAATTAGGTACCTTTTTTGGAGTTTGCACTAATAACGAAGCTGAATATAAAGCACTTATATTGGGCTTGGAGGCAGCCAACGGTACCAACGCAACCGAAGTAAGCGTCTACCTAGATAGCCTTCTTGTTGTCGAGCAATTAAACGGTAATTACAAAGTGAAAAACCAAAATCTCAAGAAACTTTGGGAAGAGGTTCAGGTTTTGGTTAGGGCGTTTAAAAAAGTAGAGTTTTTTCATGTTCGAAGAGAAAAGAACGCACACGCAGATAAATTAGTAAATGAGGTTTTGGATGCCACAGAATAATCGTAAGTACTTCAGAAAAGGAAAAAAGAAAAGGATTACGCAACCGGTTGCTACAGGTAAGATTGAGGATGCAATTTTAGAAACTTTAAGTTACAGACACATTTTCAATTACCCGTTAACTTTCTATCAGTTAAACACATCACTTCTTACAAAAAGAAGAACTTCCCAGAAAATTATCCGAAGATCGCTTAAGAAGTTAGTCCAAGAAAAGAAAGTTATAAAAACATATGGCAACTACAGCCTAACCGATACAAAACTGATTTCATGGAAAGAAAGATTTGATAATAGTCGCGAGTTGCTGGGCAAAGCCGAAAAGGCGGCAAAGATTCTAGCTAAAATACCATGGATACTTCTCGTTGGTGTAACGGGCTCTGTAGCGGCTTTTAACGCAGCAAAAAATGACGATATCGACCTGTTTATTATTTCTAAAACACACCGACTGTGGTTGACTCGCGGGTTTGTGTTTGTAATTTTAAAAATTCTCGGCGAACTCAGAACTGATGAGACCCCAAACCAAAAGATCTGTCCAAATATTTTTGTGGACGATAAAAGCTTAGCTTGGAGCAGGAAAGGTAGGAATCTTTACGTTGCCCATGAAATTTTAATGTTGCACCCCCTTTTTGACAGAGAGCAAGTATATTTCAAATTCATAAAAGAAAATGATTGGGTTTTTAAGTTTTTTGGAAATCAACAAGAGCCACAATACGAGTTAAAACCCGTGAAGCAAAAGAATAATCGAATAGTTAACATTTTCGAGAAGCTGGCATATAGAAGTCAACTTGCGTACATGAAAGATAAAAAGACAACAGAGATAACAACACAGGGGGTAATTCATTTTAATAAGTTTGATAATACGGAGAGAATTTTGAGTGGGTTTGAGGAAGCTAAGAGCAAGAACCTAAATGTAGAGTAGGTTACATCATCCCCGGCATTCCACCACCCATTGGAGGTATTGGCGTTTCAGGTTTTGGCGCATCGGCAACCAAACATTCTGTGGTTAAAATCATTATGGCAACTGAAACTGCATTTTGAATCGCGCTTCGTGTAACTTTTGCAGGATCAGCAATCCCATGTTTTATCATGTCCCCATACTCTAAAGTCATTACGTTAAATCCAACATTTACGTTTTTTCCGTTTCCGGATTGTCTTTCAAGTTCGGCTAAGATTTTTCTTGCATCTTCACCTGCGTTTTCAATCAATTTTCTAATAGGCCTCTCTAAAGCTGCATATAAAATGTTCGC